>JADZDL010000054.1 GCA_020851075.1 Planctomycetota bacterium
CCTTGGCGGGTCGCCGCGAAATGAGGGTGAAGGATTGTCGCCAACGGCGACCCGCGGTCAACACCGGCCCGGGTCCGGAGGCCGGAATCGTCTGCGGACGGCGAAATAGTCGGCGCGGCCCAGTTGCCAAAAGGGCACGAAACGTGACGAAGTGGAGCCATATACCTGCCGAAGGCGTGGCCGAACGAGCTCCAGAGAGGCTTCGCTCAGGCTTTTCCTCGACGCTCCGCTACCCTGCGCGCCTGTGCCAGGCTCCAGCCACGTTGAACCTGCGCGCGTCGAGACTGCCGTCGCGGGTCGCTCGATGAGCGTCGCCGGGGTTGCCGCTTCGCCGCGCACGAAGGCGCGCGGGCGCTTGGTGCGTTGGGGGCTTCTGGCGAGCCTCGCGCTGCTCCTCATCCTCGCGCTGATGCACGAACACGTCGTGCGGTCGGCTGCACCGTTCCTGGTCGCCGCGATCGAGGCCCCGAAGGTCGATTTTGTCGTCGTGCCCGGCGCGAAGATCGAGCCAGGTGGCATGCCGTGCGACCTGCTCCTCGATCGCCTCGAAGAAGCGTTGGAACTGTTCCGGCTGGGCAAGGCGCCGCGTGTGCTCGTGAGCGGACGCGGTGGTGGTGCTCTCGCCACGGATGAAGTGGCGGCGATGCGTCGGTATCTGCAGGCCCGCGGCGTGCCCGCGGCCGCCATCCTCGAGGATCACGAAGGGCTGCGCACGATCGATACGATGCAGCGCTGCAAGGATGTGTTTGGGGCCCGTTCGGCGCTCGTCGTGAGCAACCCGTTCCATGTCGCGCGCGCCGTGTTCCTGGGCCGCGAACATGGCCTGGAGACGTTTGGAGTCGCTGCTCCGTACCTGCGCGAGTACAGCCGTTCGACGATGTGGAAGAACCAGGGGCGCGAAGTGCTTGCCCGCGTGCGCGCGTGGCTCGACGTCTGTGTGCTCGGCACCCGCAGCGGCAGCTGAGGGCGCTAGAAGTGGTTTCACAAAGCGCAGGCGGCTGCGGCCGGCCCCCGCGACCGATGGCGGCGTCGCGAACTCTGCACGGAATCCACCGATTCCCCTCCGAGTTCGCTCCTTGCCCTCGACCGCGGTTGCTCGCCCTCGCCAGCCTGCCAATTGTGAAACCACTTCTACGGAATCGTAAATCCGAGCTGACGCAGTTCGGTCGCGAGGCGCAGCAGCGGCAGGCCCATGATCGCGGTCTGGTCCTCGCACGAAATCCCGGCAAACAGGCTGATGCCAAGGCTCTCGATCTTGTAGCTGCCGGCGCAATCGAGCGGTTGGTCCTGGGCCACGTAACGTTCGATCTCGGCGGGTTCGAGCGTGCGCATGCAGAGGCGCGTGACGTCGACGAACTCGACGAGTTGGTTGCCGTGAGCGATGGCGACCGCGGTCAGCAGCTGGTGTTCGCGGCCCTGCAGGCGCTGCAGTTGCGCTGCGGCGCGTTCGGCCGTGCCCGGCTTGTCGAGCACAAGGCCGTCGATCGTCGCCACCTGGTCGCTGCCGATCACGAAGGCTCCCGGTTGGTTGGCAGCGACGGCGAGGGCCTTCCTTCTGGCGAGGGAGCACGCGAGAGCCAGTGGGTCGCGTTCCTGCGCTTTGGCTGCGGCCTCGTCGACGCCCGGCGCCTGGCAGGAAAACGGCATCCGGAGCCTTTGCAGCAGTTCTTTCCGGTACGGGGAAGTGCTGGCGAGCACGAGTTCGGCCATTGCCTCATCTGACCGGGTCACTCCAGCTGAACCCAGCCGAAATCCCGGGCTGTCTGCGGAGTTGATAGCAATTGGTCGGCGTTGGGCGCCGGCCTAACCTACCCAGATCCATGACCATCGGTTCGATCCTCCCGTGCAGCGTGCTAGCGCTGCTGTTCCTCTCGGCTTGCGGTGGTGGCGACGCGAAGGCGCCTGCCAACTCGGGCGCTCAGGCTCCTTCGGCCCCCGGTGCCACGGACCCCAAGGTGGACGCTTCGCAGCCTGCCGCGAAGAAGCCCGCCGCCCCCGTGCGCGTCGACATGGCCATGGCCAAGCAGCTATTCAGCATGGCCCCCGCCGCTCCTGCGGTCGACAACCCGCCCACGCCCGAGAAGATCGCGCTCGGCAAGACGCTTTACCACGAGAAGAGCCTGTCGAAGAACGGCAACATCAGCTGCGCTTCGTGCCACGACCTCGCCAACTATGGCCAGGACGGCAAGGCGACGTCCCCGGGTTCGGACGGCAAGAACGGCGCGCGCAACACGCCGACCGTCTACAACGCGTTCCGCCAGTTTGCGCAGTTCTGGGACGGCCGCGCCACGACCGTCGAAGAGCAGTCCACCGGCCCGATGTTCAACCCGGTGGAGCACGGGGTTGCCGACGAAGCCGAGCTGGTCGCCAAGATCTCGGCCAAGCCCGAACTCGTAGCGGCTTTCGACAAGGCGTTCCCGGGTGGCAATGCCGTCTCGGCGAAGAACTTCCAGCTCGCGGTCGGCGCCTTCGAGCGCACGCTCGTCACGCGGTCGAAGTTCGAGGACGCCCTCGACGGCACTGCACAGCTCAGCAACGACGAGAAGCTCGGCCTCAAGACCTTCATGGAAGTCGGTTGCCACTCCTGCCACATGGGGCAGCTGCTCGGTGGTTCGATGTACCAGAAGCTTGGTGTGGTCAAACCCTATCCGAGCAAGGACGAAGGGCGCTTCGAGGTCACCAAGAGCGACGCCGACAAGTTCATGTTCAAGGTGCCGCAGCTGCTCAACGTCGAGAAAACGGCGCCGTACTACCACGACGGCTCGATCGCGACGCTCGAATTGGCCGTGAAGGACATGGCCGAGTACCAGTTGGGCAAGACGCTGAAGCCTGAGGAAATCGCGTCGATCGTCGCGTTCATGAAGACGCTGACCGGGCCCCTGCCTGATCTGAAGTAGTCTGCCTGATCAGTCGCGGTCGACTTGCGAGACCATGCGCCAGTAGTGACCGCGGCGTGCTAGCAGTTCGGCATGCGTGCCGGATTCGGCGATTTCGCCCTGCTCGAGCACGAGAATGCGATCGGCGTTGCGCACCGTCGACAGGCGGTGCGCAACGACCAGCGCCGTGCGGCCGGCGAGCGCGGCGGTGAGCGCATGCTGGAGTCGCGCCTCGGATTCGCTGTCGATGCTCGCCGTCGCTTCGTCGAGCACCAGCACATCGGGTTCGACGACGAGGGCGCGCGCAAACGCGAGCAGCTGCCGTTCGCCTTGGCTGAACGTGGCGCCGCGCTCTTCGACCGCGGTCAGCAGGCCCTGTGGCAGCGCGCGGACAAAGTCGGCGGCGCCGACGGTCTCAAGCGCGCGCCAGACCTTTGCTTCGTTGAGGTGCGGGTCGAACAGGCGCACGTTGTCGAGCACCGAGCCCGTAAACAAGAACAGGTCCTGTGCGACGTAGGCAACGCGAGCGCGCAGGTCGCCCAGATCGAGGTCTCGCACGTCCTGCCCATCGATGCGCACGGCACCACTGGTGACGTCGCGCAGGCGCGCTACCAGCGACAGCAGGGTCGTCTTGCCAGCACCAGTGGGGCCAACGATCGCGATCGTCTGCCCCGCTTCGGCCGAGAACGAGATCGCGCGTAGCACCGGGCTTTGCGGGTTGTAGGCGAATGTGACCTGATCGAACTCGATTCGCGCCTTGCCACGCCGCGCCGAGCGCACTGCTGCCTGGTTGCGCGGGGGGAACTCGGGTTCTGCCAGCAGGGCGAACACGCGTTCGCAGCTCGCAAAGGCGGCCTGCAGCACGTTGTACTTCTCGCCGAGTTCCTTCACCGGCGAGGTCAGCAGCGCATAGTAGAGCCAGAATTGCACGAACTGGCCGGGCTGCAGGGTGCCTTCGAGCACCGCGGAGCCGCCATACCAAAGCAGGCCCACGGTGGTCGCCCGCACCGCCAGATCGACGAGTGCGAAGAACACCGAGAAGTGCAGCACGGTCTCGCGCCAGGCATCCGCGGTTTCGCGATTGCGCTCCGCGTAGCGCGCCGAAACGGCCGCTTCACGCCCGAACGCGCGCGTCGTGCGCACGCCGCCGAGCAGTTCGGTCGTATAGGCGTTCTGCAGCGCGAGCTTGCTGCGCACGGCGCGGTAGGCGCGCTGCGCGTTGCGGCGGAACAGCACGCTGATCAGCACGACGATCGGCGTCGTGGCGACGGTGAACAGCGCGAGCTTGAGGTCGAGGAAGAACAGGACGACCAGTACGCCCACGATCTTCAGCAGGTCGAACAGCGACTGCAGCACGCCGTTGGCGATCAGTTCGTTGAGGTTCTCGACGTCGCTGGAGACGCGCGTCGTGAGTTTGCCCGCCGTGTTCTTCTCGTGGAACGCGAGGCTCGTGCGCAGCAGGTGATCAAACAGCACGCGCCGCACGTCGCGGATCACGCGTTGGCCATTCCAGGCCGTGAGCAGGCCAAAGAGGTACCCGAGCAGCGCGCCGCCGAGAGTGGCACCAAGGAACGCGGCGCCGTACCAAAGCAGCGAATGTACGCGCGCTTCGGGTGTTGCCGCAGTGTCGCGCATCGGCCCATCGATCGCGTGGCGCAGCAGCCAGGGCCCAGCCATCTCCAGGCAGAAGGAGATGGCGAGGATCACGAGGCAAGCGACAAAACCGCGCCGGTACGGCCTCACAAACGGCCACAGCTTGCGCAGGAAGCCGAGCTGGATGCGGCCTTCGGGCACCTCGTCCTGGTACGGATCGCTCATTGGCCTGCCTCCGGCCGGCTTTCGAGGGCCGCGGCTTCGGTCTGACGCCTAAAGGCTTGGGCGTAGAGTCCGGAAGGGGCCACTCCGGACGTGGCCTGGGTTGGGGCGGCCTCAGTGGGGGTTGGCTGTGCGGCGAGCAGTTGTTGGTGCGTGCCGCGTTCCAGAACGCGACCGCCCGCGAGCACGAGGATGAGGTCCGCGTCGGCCAACACCGAAAGGCGGTGCGAGGCGATGAGCATCGTGCGCCCGCGCCGTTCGGCTTCGAGGCCGCGCAGGATGCGCCGTTCCGTCACCGGATCGACTGCGGAGAGGGTGTCGTCGAGCAGCAGGCCGGGGCGGTCGCTGAGTAGTGCGCGCGCGAGCGACACCCGTTGCTTCTGGCCGCCCGACAAGGTGACACCGCGTTCGCCCACGATCGTGCCGAGGCCTTCGTGCAGTTGCGGTAGATCCTGGTCGAGTGCCGCTGCTGCGACTGCCTCGTCGATCGTTGCGTCCAGCACCGTGTCGCGCGCAAACGCGACATTGGCGGCGACGGTGTCGCTGAAGAGGAAGGGTTCCTGCGGGGCCAGCGCAAACAGACTGCGCACCGTTTGCGGCGCCAGGTCGAGCACGTCGTGGTCATCGATGAAGATCGTGCCGCGCGGCGGATCGTAGAAGCGGGACAGCAGGGCGAGCAGCGTCGACTTGCCGCTGCCGACGGCACCGACGAGGCCGAGCTTCTGACCCGGTTCGAGGCGAAACGACACGTCCTGCAGCGACGGACGACTGGCGCCAGGGAAGGTGAACGTGAGGTTCTCGACGCGCAGCCGGCCCTGCAAGGCGGGTGTGGCGCCGGCGGGGTTCTCAGGCTCGACTTCGAAGAGTTCGGCGATACGGGTGCCGGCAGCGTAGGCGCGCGGCAATGTGGCCAGTGTCCAGCCGAGGATCTCCAGCGGGAACGTCATGAGCGCCAGATACCCCGTGAACTGGAACAACTGTCCGACCGTGATCTGTCCGGCGATGACCTGCTGTCCGCCGACGGCGAGCACCGAGAGCAATACCACGCCGCTCGTCGAGTGCGACATCGCGTGGAACAGCGACCGCAGGCGTGCGAGCCGCAGGTTGGCGAGCAGGTAGCGCCGGTTCTTCGTCGCCATGGCGGCGCGTTCGCGGTCGACGATCGAGAACTGCTGCACGACGCGGATGCCCGCGAAGTCCTCCTGGGCGCGCTGGCTGATCTCGCCGATGGCCTCCTGCGACTTCTTACTCCACTTGTGCAGGCGCGGCAGCAGGATGCGCATGCTCACGAACAGGACGGCAAACACCGCGAGGCAGGCCAGCGTGACCGGAACGTTCATCGACAGCATGAGCCACAGTCCGGCCGGCAGCAGGCAGAGCGTGCTGCCGCCGTGCAGCAACAGGGGGCCCATGACGAAACGGACGAGCTCGACATCCTGCGTGAGGCGGCTCACGACGTCGCCCGTGCGTGACCGATCAAACCACGCCGCGGGCAGGCGCTGCAGATGGGCGATGAGGTCGTTCTTGAGTTCTTCCTCGACGTGCCGCGACACGTCGATGAGGGTCTTGCGCGACACGTAACGGAAGAGCGACTCCGCCAGCGCGAGGCCCAGCAGTAGCAGGCAGGTGTTGCGCAGCGTCGTGCTGGCTGCAGTGGTGCGGCCCACTTCGAGACCGTGCTGGAGCAGGTCGAGGGTGTCGCCGAGCAGGCGCGGCATCCACAGCGTGACGGCGGCGTGGATCGGGATGCAAACGCAGCCGAGGAGCACGAGCAGGCGATGCGCCCACAGGAGGCGCAAGGGGCGCCCAAAGGCGCGTGCGATCGAACGGAAGCTGGACAAGGTCCTCAGCATCCGGGTTGTCGACCGGTGTTGCAAACATCGACAGTGCGGCGGCTGGAGAGCCCCATGGCATCCGGGGGTTCCCACGGTGGTCCCGATCCGGGACGAGTGCTCTGAATCGGCACCACCACGGGGCCATCGAATGTCGATACCGCCCGACAACCATGTTCAGCAGAGAACCCTGTCAGGAGCTAGTGCCCATGCGAAAGACTCATGCACAGAAGGAGGCAGGTTTCACCTTCGCCGAACTGGCG
Source organism: Planctomycetota bacterium (assembly GCA_020851075.1). Classification (GTDB taxonomy): domain Bacteria; phylum Planctomycetota; class UBA1135; order UBA1135; family UBA2386; genus JADZDL01. The sequence goes on from JADZDL010000054.1 coordinate 6,787, forward strand.
TTCGGAATGTTGATTATGGTGATCGGCGCAGTCGTGCTGATCAACCATATCAGCGTCAACTTCCAGACGACCAACACGGAACGCGATCGCGTGTTCGCCTACAGCAAGGCGCAGGCGATCCTCGCGGAGATTCAGGGCTTCGTCGACCGCGGCCAGGTGGACGCGGCGGTGGACCTGGACGTGCTCGACGATGGCATCGTCAGCAAGAACCCGCTCACCATCGCCACGGACCAATACGGCAGCCTGGTCGCGGCGGATCACGTGCTGTCAGGCAACTACCAGCGCGACACCGAATGGGTCTGGGCGCGGCGCATCACGGTGCAGCCGTTCGTCGGCCTCAACAACCGCAACGTCCGTTACGTGACGGTGCGCATCTTCAAGAGGGACCAGAACGGCGTGGAGCATCCCATGGCCGACCTGTCGGCCGTGATCAACTCGGCAGGTAGTGCGTTCCCGACCACCCAGGTCTTCGACGTCTATCTGCTGGCGATCGAGAACATCCCCGGCTGGTGGGTCTTCATGGACTCGATCAAGCCGTTCGTCGAGTCGATGATCACCGACCTCGAGACGCGCAATCCCGGTTTGCAGTTCCGCACGCACTGGATCACCAAGGCGGCGTTTGGTCGCAACCAGGGTTACCGCCCGTATGTGAACGACAGCAACGACAGCAATGCCGATGTGACGGACGTCTATCACTATCCGGGCAAGATGCCGACGGGCAACGCGTCCACGTACTACTACGTGCCGGACAACATTCGCGGCCGCATCAACCTCGATGGTACGGAGGCCAACGGTTACGACGCGACGCTGAATCCGCATCCCTATGCGCTTGCGGACTACTTCAACCACGCGATGCGCTATCCGGACGAGTTGGCCTTGTGGCAACAGCGTGTGCAGGATGTCGAGGATCGCGAGGCGCTCATTGCTTCGGAGATCGCTGGCGGCGCTCCACCGTCGCCGGAATTGGAAGACATGTCCAAGGAGCCGACCATGCGGTTGTTCCTGGAGGACCTGTACAGCTCACCCGACAAGTACAAGAACGCGCTCATCATCAACCTGCACGGCGAACTGCTGCCGATGCCGGCACTGCGCAACTTCAGTGACGCGGCGCGCGATCCGGAGAACTTCCAGCACCTGCGTTGTGTGACCCACAGCGAAGAGCTGCGCACGATGCGCGACGCGGTATCACCTGGATCGAGTGACTCGATGCAACTGCGTATGTACGCCTACGTGGACAACATTGCCTCGTACAGCGGCTCGGGCATCATGACGGTGCCGATGGTCGTCGAGGTGATGGGTATGAACCTCATGCACCCGACGCTGCCGGGGACTCTCAGTGCGTCCTGCACGCTGCAGAACCTGCGGGGTGGCGTAGGGGTCGGCCTGTTGAGCGACAGTACCTACTACCCGTTTGGGGGTGCGAAGGTGCAGGGGGACCCGACGTTGCAGTCCAACGAGATGTACTACCGCGCCGAGTACGTCGATCCCGGCACGCCAGGTGCAGATCGCTTCACGCGCATCTACCTCTACAATACGCCCGTGGTGAGCCCGCCGGTTGGTGGAAGGGGCCTCGCGCTCACGGAACAGGCCGAGTTGTATTGGATGAACTACATCCCATGCCCGGTGGAGGCTGCGCGCAACTTCACGACGGACCTCTACACCTCGAGCACGTTGCCCAAGAACACGGCGCGCTGGAAGTTGCGCCTCAACCCGAACGTGTTCACGAACGGGTCGTTCGTCGACAACGATGGCAACTCCTACAGCCCGACGGACGATGTCGTGCTGCAGGTGCGCACCCGCATCTGGAGTGGCGCCGACCCGGCCAACAGCGGCACGATGTGGCCGCCGGCCGCGCGCAATGCGCCTGATAACCTCTCGGTGACCTATGCATGGTGGGCCGACAGCACGGAAGACGTGCCGATCACGGAGCGTTCGCAGTTCAATGGCGATCCGCGCCACGTGCCGTACAAGGATCTCTTCAATGGCGATCCCGACTTCCCGAACGGCTACAACTGGTATCACGACAACTTGACGAACGGGAGCGAGAACTCGCTTGGCAACTACGGGGGCATCAGCGCCCTGTATGTTCGCAACCGTTGGCAGTCGGCGATGCTCTGTGACGTGCCGCGTTACATGGAGCTGTTCCGCAAGGCGATTACGAAGAGCGCGTGCGTGTATACCACGTTGACGGGCTTCTCGTACTACTACCTCGGCATCGGCAACGACATCGGCTACGACGCCGCGAACGGTTACAACAACTCGATTCCGAGCAATCTGCGGCCGCACGGTTCGCCGGGCTCCACGGGCTACGTAGACACCATCATCGGCGCGCGCAAACTCGTGCGCTCGGCTGGCTCGGGTTACTGGTGGGGTATGCCGTGGTTGGGGGAACTGTATCCCGATAGCGCTGCCAGCACCTGGCTGAGCTCCGATGTCTCGGGCACCATGCGTGGCAACCTCGACGCGGGTACGAGCACGGGTCAGTTCTATCAGAACCCGGCGCAGACCGTGTATTCGAGCAGCAGCCGCACGGCCTATGGAACATCGTTGAACAACCACATCCAGCGCACCGCTGGCAATGGCTGCACGACGTTGTTCAACATCGGCACCTCGACGTCCACGTTCCACCACACGTCGAGCAGCGGCAACGGCACGATGACCGCGGTCGGCCTGGAGTTGGCAAACAACTACAACATGTCGATGCCGACCTCGGCGCCGGTCAGCCGTCCGTTCGGACTCACGTGGAACTCCGGAACCGGCGATGAGTACGGGCTCGCCCCATATAGCACGAACCGTTACACGGGGTCGTTGTTCAAGACCTACTACACGCACGCGTCGGGCACCGGCTCGGGTCTCGTGAAGCTGGTCGACAACGCCGGCTCGTCGGCTTCGTACGTGGTCGTGAACGGCATCGACAAGGCGGTCGACTCGGGAACGACGTTCATCGCCAAGTGGGCGGTGCTCACGCTCGTGCACTCGTTCTTCGAAGCGGGTAGCACGACCAATACGCTGCGTATTCCGCAGCTGCCGCGGGTCGAGATCGAGAGCCCGACCGACATCACCGAGCTCAACAGCCCGACGGATATCGATATCCAGTTCGGGGCGTCGTGGACGCGGTGGGACGGGTTGCCGTACACGGCAACGGGGACGTTCGCGGAGACCGAGTCGCTGCTGGAGTATGCGATCATGTATTCCAACGATGGTGGTGCCACCTGGTACCACGTCCAGGATGACACGGTCGCTACGCCTGGGGAGCGGCCGGAAGCGACCTACCTCGTGCCGGACATGAGCGTGGGGGCGGAGACCTACTCGTGGAGTGTGCCGGCGGCGCAGTTCCCGGAGGGTAGCTACCTGTTGCGCATCGACTGCTTCCGCAGTGGGGCGCAGGTCCACTACTCCTTCCACAAGACCAAGATCTTCGTCCAGCGCTGAGGTGAATGATGGCACGCTTCCAGAACAGCAGTGGTGAGGCCGGCGGCCGTTGCGCCGGCTTCACCTTGATTGAGATGATCATTGCCTCGGTGTTGTTGGGCATGATGATCTTCGCAGTTTCGACGTTGGCGCTTTCCGGCGCGCAAGCGCAGGAATACGCGCGGCGTCTCACGCGGGCGACCGAGATCACGCAGGACATCGTCGACGAGATGCGCCTTGAGCTGGTGTCGTGCGTGCGCGTGTTCGGTAATGACTCCGAAGGAACCGGCAACCTGACGAGGATCGACCTCGATGGTGCGCCGACACCGCTCGGCAACCTGCGACTGCCTGTGCTCGACGCCAACGGCATGATCCAGAAGGACGCCGCGGGCGATGAGATCACCGGCAACAGCCTCTTCTTCACCAAGCTCGCGTGGAGCGATCGGTTTGTGTGCACTTCGGGCAACGAGTACATGGTCGACGTGTATCGTTGGATCTACTACTACCAGACCCCGGAAGAAGGGGGGCCGGTGCCGACCAACTCGATCGGCCTCAACCTCGTGCGCTTCGTCTCCGAGCCACTCGTCGATGGTTCAGCGATCGATGGCATCACCAATGCCGTCGACCAGGTCGAAGTGCTGATGCACCTTCATGACGCCACGCCCGACGCTCTTGGCAACACGCATGCGCCGTGTCAGGTCGTTTGGTTGCGCGGCGGTTCGCCGTCCGTGGTTGGGACGTTCCGCGAGATCAATCCTGCCGACGGGTCGCTGAGTGATGATCCGCTGGCCGCTTCGGGCCGACCCGATCCCTGGCAGGTGCTGCGCTCGACGGACCAGCTCACCGGGCTGCTGTCGTACCGACACCATTCCGTCGCGTCGAATTACGCCCCCAACAACTTCGGCGTCGCCCACTACGGCCTGCTGTCGAATACGGGCGTGGGGTTCCCGCACGGGTTTGAGGTCCAGATCACGGGGCCCAGCAGCGCGCGCCAGGTGTTGTTGCACCTCGTGGTTGCCAGCACGAATCGCAGTGGGCACACTGCGATGGCGAACGTGCAAGTGGTTGTCGACGCTAGAGATCTGTAGGTTTCTGGCTGTCGTCCCGCCGCCCGCCCGCCCGCCGGCCCCACTGGCCGGTGGCGCCCCGATGCGAGAAGGGCATTGATCGGGAGGGGCCGGATCCCTACTCTGCTTGGCCCTTCGGACCCAAGCACCCGGCAGTACAGACCCTATGGAACAGAGCCTCCCCCAGGAGCTCGTCAAGCAGGTTGGCGGTTCCTTCCGCCTCACCGCCTTGTTGCAGAAGCGCGTTCGCGAACTCGTCCGCGGCCAGTCCAAGCCGTTGTTTGAGACCCGCGAGCGCAACTACATCAAGATCGCTAGCGAAGAGTTGAAGCGTGGCCTCATCGAGCTCGTCCCGGATGACGAGCAGACTGGCCCGACGCGCCTCGAAGTCTGAATGAGCCTGCGCCCCAATGCGGGGCGCGTCAGGTCCTGGGCGCGTAAGGCCGCGACAGGACTGGCCCCGCGCCGCAGCGATGGCCCGTTACGGCAGCGATAGCCGCCGCTCGCGTTCGATGCGTTCGATCGCCGCGAGCAGTTCGGCCGGATTGCGGGCTGTGGCGCGTGGGCTCTGTCCAACCGTGAGGTGGACCACGGGCTCCGCCTCGACCTGATAGCCACTGCGGCCGAGCAGGATCGGGTCGTATTTCGGGTCCAGGGTCTGCACGATGCGCGACGGCACGTAGGTGGCGAGCGCCGTGCGGCGGAGTTCTGCCGACGCGTCGGTGGTGCGGTCGCCAACGATCGTGAGGAACAGCGGCTCGTAGAAGATCAGGTCGATGGCTCGACCATAACCGGCGACGTAGTAGCCGTATTCCTTGTAGTCCGCGGCGAACGACTCGAGGGCCGCCGTGGCCTCGGTGTAGAACTCGGGGCGGCGCGATAGATACGACAGACGCACCAGCGACTCGGCCATCGTCGCGTTGTCGAGGATCGAACGGTTGCGCCGCCGCATCGACCCGACGTTGCCGGGATCGTGCAGGATGTCGTAGAAGCCACCGCTCGTCGACTTGTGCTTCTGGATCGCGCGTTCCGCGATCGCTTCGGCCGGCAGCAGCAGGTCGGCGTCCCCGGAGTGCTGGGACGCGTCGATGAGCGCGCGCAGCAGGTGGGCCTGGTCGCCGAGCATGCCCGGCAGGTGGTAGGTGCCGTCCCAGTAGTGGAAGACATCCTGGCCGTCGTAGAGGTTCTCCAGCAGGAAACGCAGGGTGGCCAGCGCTTGCTCGCGCCAGGACGGCTGCTGCAGCACAGCAGAGGCCTTGAGCAGGCTTGAGACGGCGAGGGCGTTGGCGTGGCAGTAGACCGTGCGATCGAGCGACGGCGGTTCGCGACGCGCCCGTTCTCCGGCATCACTCACGAAGTAGTCGACGTCACCATCCTGGCTGCCGGCGAAGGCGCCCGTGTGCGCGTCGCGCATGGTGTTCAACAACCATGCGACAATGCCCTCGGCGGCGGCCCGGTAGGCGGGTTTGCCGAATACCTGGTAGGCCTCGAGGTAGGTGCGCAGCACCAAGGCGTTCTGGTCGGTGAGCTTCTCGTAGTTGGGTGTGTGCCAATCGGGGGTGCGCGAGAAGCGGAAGAAGCCGCCATCGACGTTGTCGTGCAGCGGGCTTTCCATCATGTGGTCGAGCGTCAGCGTGACCACTTCGCGCATGCGTTCACAGCCGCGTTTGCTGACCTGGACGAGCGCGAAGTCGAGTGCTTCGGGGTGCGGGAACTTGCTCGTCTCGCCAAAACCGCCGTGGCGGTGGTCGAGCTTCTCGTAGATCGCGTCGGCGATGTCGTCGACCATTTCGCGGCGCAACTTGCTGCGCTGGTGCATGGCGCGGTCGACATTGTGCGCCCAGAGTTCGCGCAGGCCCTTCTGGATGTCCTGCTTCTTTTCGCGCCAGGCCGCCCGAACACGCTCAAGCTGCCGCTTCATCTGCTCGGCATTGAGGAAGTTGTCCTGCGTGATGAGTTCCCCGTCCGGCGTGAGCCAGGCGATCGTCGGCCAGGCACCGGTGCCGTAGCGCTGGTTGATGTCGGGGCGCCGTTCGGCGTCGACGTGCACGGCGAGGAAGCCGTCGTGGATCGCCGCCACCACCTGGGGATCCGTGAGGGTCGTCGCGCGCAGATCGCGACAGAACTGGCACCACGGTGCCGTGATGAGCATCAACACCGGGCGGTCGGCGGCAGCAGCGGCCTTGAGGGTCGCTGGCTCGAAGTGTTGCCATCGAATGGTGTCGGTCATGCGGATCCAGTGGTCGCCCGCGTAGCGTACTTGTCGGCTATCGACGGAAGGGGCGGCAAGACTGCAAAAGGAACCGGACGAGTGCTGCGCAGCTGCCGGCACCGGCGAAGGTTCGCCGGGCGGCCAGCTGCGGGCGGCGATCAGGACTTCGGTTCGTCGGTGTCCGTATCGCCCGCGTCTTGCTCTTCGGGCTGGAAGGCGCCAAACCCATCCAGGACGGGTTGGCGGATTTCCGCGGCCACCACCGGTGCAGCCGGGGCCGGAGTAAACGGCACGCGCGGCACGTCGGCCCAGAGTGTCTCCAGACCGTAGTACTCGCGAGCTTCAGGCAGGAACAGGTGCACCACGACCACATCGAAGTCGAGCAGGACCCAGTTGGATTCCTCGGTTTCCATGCCGCCGGTGTTGCGGCGGCGACGGCCGCGCGTGGTCTTGCTCTCGAGGTCGAGTTCCTTCGCGAGCGACTGCGCTTGCCGGGTGCTCTGCACGGTGGCGATCACGAAGAAGTCCGCGATCACGAGCGGGCCCGACACGTCGAGGATGACGATGTCGCGGGCCTGCTTGCCGTCGAGGTGCTGCGCGATCGCGAGGGCGAGTTGCCTGGCCTCCGGATCGGGAGTCTGTTCTAGCCTGGGGGTCGGGCGGGGGCGACGTTCAGATGCTGGGGTGCTCAATGCTCTCTTGCTTGGCGCGTGGTTGGGGCGCGCCGGATGGTAGAAGGATAGCCGACCGGGTCGGGGTGGTCAGCCCCCCCCGGAGGGGGCAGAAGCGGATCTTGTCGCATTCTTCGGAAACCGGAACGTCCGGCCGAAGACGCAGCGACCCCGGTGGGCCGGGGCGGCCAACCGGGGTCGCGAAGAAACGGGTCGCGCGATCAGTCCCTGAACAGCGGCAGCGCGATGACGGCGGCGATCGTCATGAGCTTCATGAGGATGTTGATCGACGGGCCGGCGGTGTCCTTGAACGGGTCGCCGACCGTGTCGCCGGTGACCGCGGCCTTGTGCACGTCGCTGCCCTTGCCACCGAGGTGACCGGCTTCGATGTACTTCTTGGCGTTGTCCCAGGCGCCGCCGGCGTTGGACATGAACAGGGCCATCATGACACCTGCACTGGTGGCGCCGGCGAGCAGACCGCCAGTGGCCGACGTGCCGAAGATCATGCCCATCATGACGGGGGCGACGATGGCGAGCAGGCCCGGCACGATCATCTCCTTCAGAGCGCCCTTGGTCGAGATCTCGACGCAGCGTTCGTAGTCGGCTTCGCCACCCGTGCCGTCCTTGAGGCCCGGGATCTCCCGGAACTGACGCCGCACTTCTTCGACCATTGCGTTGGCGGCCTTGCCAACGGCCTTCATGGCCATCGACGAGAACACGAACGGCAGCATCGCGCCGACCAGGAGGCCCATGACGACGTTGGCGTTGTCGAGGCTCAGGTCACACTTGGCCGCGACCTTGTAGGCGGAGAACAGGGCCAGTGCGGTGAGCGCGGCCGAGCCGATCGCGAAACCCTTGCCGATCGCGGCGGTCGTGTTGCCGGTTGCGTCGAGCGAGTCGGTGCGCTTGCGCACTTCGGGTGGCTGGTGCGACATCTCGGCGAGACCGCCGGCGTTGTCGGCCACCGGGCCGTAGGCGTCGACACCGAGCGAGATGCCGAGCGTGCTCAGCATGCCGACCGCCGCGACGCAGATGCCATACATGCCGGCGAGCGCATTGCAGCCGTAGATCGCGAGCGCCAGCAGCAGCGTCGGGATCCAGGTCGAAGCCATGCCCGTAGCGAGGCCGTGGATGATGTTCGTGGCCGCGCCGGTCTTCGACTGCTGCGCGATCATCTGCGCCGGGGCCATCTTCTCCGAGGTGTAGTACTCGGTCACCTTGCCGATCGCGACGCCGACTGCGAGGCCGATCACCATCGACAGGTAGACGTTCCAGTGGCCGTAGACCTCAGGGCCAGCGGCGATCTTGGCGGGCTGCGGCTGCATGATCATCGTGATGACCGCGCCGAACACGACCAGCGCGAGCGAAGCCGCGATGAGGCCACCGAACAGGGCCGACGACAGCTTGCTCTCGTCGTCCGCCTTGACGCGGAACGTGCCGAGCACGCTGGCGAGGATGCCGACGGCCGCGAGCACGACCGGGTAGAGCAGCAAGCTCGTCAGCGCGCTGCTGGAGGCTTCGGCCGACAGGCCGCTCGGCAGGTGTTCGAAGCCGATGATGGCCGTCGAGACGATGGCGCCGACATAGCTTTCGAACAGGTCCGCACCCATGCCGGCGACGTCGCCGACGTTGTCGCCGACGTTGTCGGCGATGACCGCCGGGTTGCGGGGGTCGTCTTCGGGAATGCCGGCTTCGACCTTGCCGACGAGGTCACCACCGACGTCGGCAGCCTTCGTGTAGATGCCGCCGCCGACGCGCGCGAACAGCGCGATCGAGCTGGCACCGAAGCTGAAGCCGAGCACGTAGTTGACGAAGTTCACGCCGTCGGCGCGATAGCAGATCATCAGCGACGTGATGCCGAGCAGGCCAAGGCCGACGACCATCATGCCCATGACCGTGCCGGACTTGAACGCAATGTCGAGCGCGGCGCCGAGGCTCGTCTTCGCGGCCTGCGTCGTGCGCACGGCAGCGCGCGTCGCGCAGTGCATGCCGAAGTAGCCTGCGCTGGCCGAGGCGACGGATCCCATGAGGAACGCGACTGCCGTCTTCCAGCCCAGGAACTGGAACTTGCCCGGTTCGTTCGGCCCCAAGCAGAGCAGCACGAACACCACGAAGACGAACACCGCGATATAGCGGTACTCGGCATGCAGGAAGGCGCGACCGCCCTTCTGGACGGCGAGGGCGATCTTCTGCATCGCGGCGTCGCCCTGGTCCTTCAGCATGATCTGCTTGAAGAGGTTGACCGCGTAGAAGATGCTCGCCACCGCGATGGCGAGAGAGAGGAAGTTCCAGAAGAGATACATTGGAGAGCCTGAGTGGCCGGGGGGATCGGAGTCCGGCGCCAAATGGGGGCGGCACCATAGCCCCAGGGGGGACGTTGGGGCAAGCGCGACCACGGCCCGTCGCACGGTATCTGCATGGTTGGGTGCGACCGCGGTTTGCCAGTGCGCAAGGCCTTGCGGCGCAATGAGGTCGCAGGGATCAGTCGGTGCGCGGCGGCGGGGCATCGGCAGCCGGCGCTTCGGGCGGCGGCGTCAGCTCTCGGAGTTCCACCGGACTCGGGGTGGACTCGCTCGGGCTGGCCGGGCGTTGCCCGTCGTCGCCGGTTCCAGCTTCCGGTTCGCCATCGCGCGGCGGTGGGCATTCGGGCGTTGGTTGAATGGGCAATTGCGGCTGCACGAACGCTTCCGCCGGTTTGCCCTGCCGCTGCTGCTGGCGCCGGCGCTGCCAGACCCAGACCCAGAGAGCGATCATGATCCCGCCGCCGATCGCGCTCCAGAGGATGCCACGTTCGACCTTCTGCACGGTCGTGATCATCTTGTCGATGTAGTTGGCGCTGCTGGATCCGGCCCAGACGAGCAGCGGGACCATCAGGACGATCCCGATGCCGTCGAGCAGCAGGAACCGGCGCCACGGCATCTTCATGGTGCCCGCGGTGAAGAAGGCCACCATGCGGATGCCAGCCAGGAAGCGCGCGATCAGGATGACCATGTCGCCGCGGCGACGGAACCAGCGATCGAAGTTCGCAAGTCGCTGTTTGGTAATGAGATAGCGCATCCAGCGCAGGCGCAGCAAGCGCGCGCCGAACACCCGCCCGAGGATGAAGGGCAGCAGGTCGCCGGCCAGGATCGCCGTTGCACACCAGACCATCATCCAGTGTAAGCTCGCCTTGTCAGGGAACTTATGGCAGAAGTAGCCACCTGCGAGCAGCACGATTTCTTCGGGCAGCGGCAAGCCGAGACCGCACAGCAGGAATACGCACCCTACCACCAGGTAGGGGTATTCCGTCATTGCTGCCACGATCTGGTCGAACATGATTACGGAGCGGCGTGAATAAGTGGTGGACCGCTTGGGTCAGCGAAGGTAGGGAAACAGGGGTTCGAAGCGCAGGTCGGCGAAGACCGCCGAGAGGTCCGTAGGTTCGCCCAGCAGGTGTTGCTGCACCAGGGTCAGGTGCGCACTCCACTCGGTGGCCAAGTCGCGATCCCGCACGTCGGCACTTCGCACGATCGCGGCGCCAAGTACGGCGAGCGCCCCGCGGCGGTCGCCGGCGTCCAGCAGGCCGCGACAGTACTGCACAGCGAGGAAGGTGCGATTCTCGCGCACCACCGGGCCAGCGCCGAGCTGCTCCGCGATTGCGAGGTAGTGGTCGGCCATCGCGGCGGTGCCGCCCGCCGGCAACAGCGCGGCGAGCCCTGGTTCGCGCGCAACGGCGATGTCCGGCAGGAACGCCATCTGCTCCAGCAGCTCGATCTCGCGCCGGCCCGCCTGCCGGCGTGCATTCTCGAGCCAGGCGAGCGCGATCTGCAGGCGGCGGTGGGCGGCGGCGCTGCGTTCGGGCCCGGTTTGCGCGAGGTCACCGCCGTCGAGGGCGAACTGGCCCGCGAACACGGCGTGGCCGTCCGTCCAGGTCGGCAGCAGATCCAGCAATTGCTGGGCGCGCGCGAAGACCTCGTCGCTGTTGCCGCTGTGCATGGCGGCTCGCTGCGCCGCCCACGCAAAGGGCAGCACCGCGGGACGCGCGGCCCACGAAGCAAGTTCGCGGGCGTCGTCCAGGCGTGGCTGGACGAGCGATATGGCGCCGGCGAGACAACCGGCGGCGAGCATCACCGACCATGACCCTGCGATCATCGCCGGCTTCTCCGACGCAACATCATGGCGCCGATCATGGCGGTCGACCCCAGTAGGAGGGAAGGGACGCATTGCCGGAAAACGCTGGTTGTGAGCAGCCAATGGCCCTGCAGTCGACCTTGGAGGGCGGCGGTGAGGGGGCCTTCGCCGCCGACCGTCATCACGAAGAGCACGCCGACGGCGACGGCGAGCACCGTGGGCAGGGCGGCCACGGCGCCCGCGAGGCAGGCGAAAGCGAGCGCTACGAACAGCGGGATCTGCGCGAGCAGGGCCAGGAACAACCCGTTGGCAAGGCCCGATTGTTCGCCCGCACCGATCAGTTCGACGCTGCCGGTCGGGAAGAACAGGGGCACGGTGCCATCTTCCAACACGAGTTCGAGCGCCGAGATCGTGCGGGACGCAAACGGAATGCGCACGATCTGCCCCGTCTGGTCGAACTCCGCCGTGGCGGCGGCCAAAGGGGCGCCATCGGCCATCACCCGCACGCGGCTCGCCCGCAGAGGTCCTTCCGGCAGTGAAGCGAGCGGGCGAAGGCGCAGTTCGTTGCCGAGCAGCGGTGCGGCGAGCGCGAAGTGCAGGTGCGGTCGTTTTGCCGATAGCAGCGGTTCCGCCGGGGCGGGAACCAGAGTGTGAGTTCGCGCGATGCTGGGGGCGCCCAGCGCCGAGGCGTAGACCGTGCAGAGCGGGGCACACACGAGCAGGCTCGCCAGGAGCGCGCCGCTGAGCGCCGCACCACAGCCGTGCAGCGGGCCGCGCTGCAGGCGTCGCAGCCAGTCGGATCCCGGGCGTCGCGCGGCGAGAAGTGGCCAGAACAGCACAGTGGTGACCACGCAGGAAAATGCACACACGAAGATCGGCAAACTGAGCCACGGGGCGCGGGCGCCGGTCGCGGCCGCCGCGGAAGCGACCATGGGCTCGGTCCACATCGCGAGGGTGAAGGCCACGACGGCAGCCCCCAACGCTGGCAGGGCGGCCGTGCGGAGGCAACGCTGCAACGTGAATATCGCCGGGTGGCGGGTCGCGCGCCGGCTCACTTTGGTTGGCCTCGCACCGGCTCGTTGGCAAGTCGGCGGAACAACGCGAACAGGTGGTCGCGCTGCCGTTCGGTGCGAAGCACTTCGCCGCCGAGCGCCGTCGCCGCCTGCGCGAGTTGCTGCAGCTGGTCGTGGTCTAGACCGCGCACGACGAGACTGTCGGCGTCGGTGCCGAGCAATTCGGCCAGGGTGCCGCGCGCGCGCAGCACGCCGCCCTGCAGCACGAGCACTTCATCGCAGATTTCTTCGACCTCCAGCAGATGGTGGGAGGCCATCAGGATCGTCATGCCGGCGGCGGCGCGTTCGCGCAGGATCTGCATGACGACGCCGCTGCCGATCGGGTCGAGGCCCGAGGTCGGTTCGTCGAGCAGCAGGATCGATGGTTCGCCGAGCAGGGCGGCGGCGAGCGCAAGGCGCTTCTGCATGCCCGAGCTGAACGTGCGCACCCAGCGACGGCCGGCGTGTTGCAGTTCGAGCCGTTCGAGCCAGGCTTGCGCGCGAGCATCGGAAACGGCGTTTGGCAGGCCCAGCTGCGCGCCTACGTAGGCGAGGAACTCCGGCGCGGACAGCACCCCGAGCGGCAGCGGACCGTCGGGTTGGAACGCCACGAGCCGCCGCAGGGCCGGGTCGTTCGCCTGGCGATCGAGCAGTTGGACGCGACCCGAGGTCGGAGTCTGCAGCCCCGCAAGCACCCGCAGCAGGGTGGTCTTGCCGGAGCCATTCGGGCCGAGAATGCCGACGATGCGACCGGCGCCGAGCTCGAGATCGAGGGGCTGCAGCGCGGCCACCGAACCCTGCCGGGTGCGGAATGACACTGCAAGTTGCTGAACCGAGATGGCGGTCGCCATGGGGTGTGGATGCTATCCTTCCCGACTCCCTGTTTCCTTGCGTGCGTCAGCGACTCTGGCGCGGAGTGTGGATTGAGCGGTTACCTATCCCTGGCCTCGGGCCGTTCGCTCGCCGTGCGCGATGGTCTCGTTCTCGGTCGCGTCGCCGAATGTGACCTCGTCATCGACGATGGCAAGGCATCGCGGCGCCATGCCCGCATCCACGTCGAGGCCGGGGTCGTCGAGGTCGAGGACCTCGGCAGCAGCAATGGCACGCTTTTGAACGGCAAGCCGGTCACGCGGCGCGTGCTGCGTTCGGGCGACGAGATCCAGATCGGCAAGACCGTGATCACGTTCCGCGAAGGCGCGTTGCCGGGATCGGCGCCAGCCGTTGGTGGGGCGGCGGGCAGCAGTGTGCTGGATGATGATAATGACCTGTTTGGCGATTCGGCGCCGACCGAAGTCCGTGCGCCCCAGCCGCCGCCAGCGCCGTCGCGCCCAGCGGCACCACCGCCGCCACCAGTGCCAACGCCCGTTGCCAGTGTGCCACCGCCACCGCCACCGCCACCACCACCGCCACCACCGCGCACCGCCGTAGTCGAGTTCGCCGACGAAGTGATCGAGGTTCGCAAGGCGGCACCCGCGGGGCCGACCAAAGCGGCTGCCGGGGCCAGTGCGCAGCCGGTGCAGAAGCAATCGCGCGTTCTGCAGTACAGCAAACAGGCCGCCGCCGGCGGTGTGCTCGGCGACGACCTGTCGCAGGTCAGCGGCGGACGGCGCGCCCTGATTTACGTCGGCGTGCTGGCGGTCGCGATCGGGCTCGGCTGGATGGTCATGAAACTCGTGGGGTGAGCGGCGTGCTGTCGCCGCCGGTGTTGCCCAACGATCGCCACACCGCCAGCGTAGCTGCCGCTGTCGGTTGCCAACCGAACGCAGCGGCGTGCCGTCGGCGTTCGGCCTGGCCCGCCTCGGCCGAGTTGGCGGTCGCGGCGATGGCGGCAGCCCAAGCGGAGGCATCTTCAACGGGTAGCACGGTACCCGCGGCGCCGACGACTTCGGGCAACGCACCGGCGTTGGCGACGAGCACGGGTCGGCCGTAGGCGAGCCCTTCGAGCGCCGGTAGCCCAAACCCTTCGTAGCGCGAAGGCACGACGACGGCGCGCGCGGCGGCGTAGAGCGCGGCGATCGCGGCGTCTTCGTGGACACCGCACCAATGCAGACTGTCAGGGATGCCGAGGCGGGTCGCCAGTGCGTGCAGGCTCGCGAGACCACCAGCATCGCGGCCGACGAGGTGCAGCGGCGGACGCTGCGCGCGCGGCAGGAGCGCCAAGGCGCGGAGCACCACGGCGAGGTTCTTGCGCGGTTCGATGTGCCCCACGTGCAACAGGTACTCGCGGCATGGCGCGTTGGTGGTGGGCGGCATGACGACGCCATTCCCGATCACGTGTACGGGCGCGCGCGGCCGCGTCAGTTGCTGCAGGCGCTGGGCCGTGAAGTGGCTTGGCACGACGATCGCCGCGGCGCGTTCGCAAGCGCGCTGCAGGGGCCTGCGCGCAAGCCAACGCGGCCAACGCGACAGCCCCTCGGCGCTGCGAAGGTCGTGCAGGAGCAGGCAGGTGGGCACCGCGAGTCTGGGCAACGGCAGGAACCCGTGGTCGTAGACCGTGGCGCCGACCGTCGCGAGAATCGCGGGCAGTTCGCGCGATTCGGCGCGCACCCGTCGCCAGGTCGGTCCGGCGGGAATCGCGATCGGCGTCCATTCGATGCGCGGCAGTCGCGGCGGTACGTAGTCGACCCGATGCAGCACGGTGATGCGCTCGCCGGTGGTGAGCAATGCCGGCAGGTGCTCGAGAATGGCCAACAATCGCCGATTGGCGCCAGAATGTGGTCCGAGCAGCCAGCCCGAGATCGCCGCGTGCATGGTCATTGTAGCAGCTGCGAATGCAGTTCGGCCCAGTGCTGCGCGACCATCGGCGGTTGCGCGAACGAGGCCAGGCGGTGGCCTTCCTTCGCGAGTTGGTAGCGCAGTGCTTCGTCGGTGTGCACCTGGATCATCGCCGTGGCGATGGACTCCGGATCGCACGGATCGAAGTAGAGCGCGGCGTCTTGCGCAATCTCGCGGAACGGCGGGATGCGAGAGCAGAGCAGTGGCGCGCCGTTGGCGAGTGCTTCGAGCACGGGCATGCCAAAACCCTCCAACAGCGAACCTTGTACGACGGCGCGGCAGCTGCGCAGCAGGTGCAGCTTCTCGCCTTCGTCGACGTAGTCGTCCGGGGGGCCGACGAACCGC
Source organism: Planctomycetota bacterium (assembly GCA_020851075.1). Lineage (GTDB taxonomy): Bacteria > Planctomycetota > UBA1135 > UBA1135 > UBA2386 > JADZDL01. The sequence goes on from JADZDL010000054.1 coordinate 22,430, forward strand.
AGGGTGGGCAGGGAAGGGCAGCGGCGCACGGCAATGGCCCAGGCGGCGCGAACGCGTTCGCGGTTCTTGCGCGGACGCGCATCGCCGAGGGCGAGCAACGGTGCCGAACGCGCCGCGGTCGCGGCCTCGCTGGGTGGTGCGCCGAGCGTGGTGCCGTGTGGCGCGAGGCGCAGTGGGGGGCAACGATGGCCGAGCAGCGTTCGCACGTCGTTGGCCGTGAACTGCGAAGGGGCGAGGATGGCGCTGGCGTGGGCGAGGGCGCGCCGGGTGGCGAACCTGCGCCAGAGAGAGCTGGTTTCGCCGAGCTCTGGATGCAGCCAAGGCAGGTCGTGTACGGTTGCGATCGTTGGACAGCCAGCGCGCAAGGGGACGGCGGCAACGGAGCTGTGCAGCAGCGCAGCGCGCAGTTGCCGCAGTAGACGCGGCAGGCCCAATTGGCGGCGCAAGGCGCCACGCGGCGCTTCCACGCAGCGAACGTCTGTCAGTGCCGGTTCCGCAGCGCCTTGTGGCACGAGCAGCACACAATCATGTTCGCCGCGGGATGCGTAGGCCTGCAGCCCATTCAAGAACGAACGCGCAACTCCGGTGATGGGGCCATCCCCGAGGCATGCACCATCAAACGCGATCGTCACCAAGGGGCGACCTCGCGGTAGATCGCCGCGTGGGCGCTGGCGCAGTCGCGCCAACGGAACCGAGCGGCGCGCGCGCGGCCCGCGCAGATCTTGCGCTCACGTTCGGTGCGATCGACGAGCACCGTTTCGATGGCGGCCGCCAGTGCCGCGGGCATCGTGGCATCACACAGCTGCAGCGCGCCATCGCCGAGTTCCTGCATCGGTGCTGCATCGTGGGCGACGACGGGCACGCCAAGTCGCATCGCTTCGAGCGGCGGAAAGCCGAAGCCCTCCCAAAGCGATGGATAGACGAGCATCGTCGCGTAGGAGAGCAGGCAGAACATCTGCGCGTCGTCGGCATCCTGCAGCCAGATGGCAAGGCCGCTGGCGACCGCCTCGCGCAGTTCGGCGACGATGTCGTCGCACTCCCAACCGATGTTCCCGACCACAACGAGGCGCGGGCGTGGTTCGCGCAGCAAACGCCACGCCGCGAGCAGCGCGCGGTGGTTCTTGCGCGGTTCGATGGTGCCCACGCAGAGCGCAAACGGCTTGCCGCCGAACGGGTGCGGATTCTGGCACGACACCGCGACGTGGTCGCTGCCGAAGGGCACGACATGCAGGGCGCGGACGGCTGGCGCGAAACTGCGCACGTCGGCCGCCGTCGTCGCCGACGGCACGATCACGGCCGCCGCGCAGTCGATTGCCGCGCGTGTGCGTTCGCGCAGCACGGCGGCGTCAGGGCCGTGCCAATGGGCATCGCGCACGAAAGCGAGGTCGTGCACCGTGAGGACCGTTGCGGCTTTGTCGCAAGGCGGCTGCACGAAGTCCGTCCAATGAAAGACGCCGACGCCACCGGCGAGGCGTTCGGCGGGCCAGCCCCAGCGTTTGAGCTGCGGCAGGCTGCGTCCAGGGATCGGCAGGCGATGCAGCCTGGCGCCGGCGGGAATGGTCGTCGCACAGCGCGCGCGCGCGAGGCTGTGGCCGAACAAGTGCACCAGGAGGTCGTCCCGTTGCGCGAGCGAACGCGCCAACTCGCGCGTGGCCCGGCCGATGCCCGCTTTGGACAGCAAGGCCGGGCGATAGTCGAGGGCGATCGGCAGCGGTGCGGGATTGGACACGGGTGCGGTTGGCTGGGACGGTGTCGAAGGTATCCTCCTTGCGCGACAAGTCAGCAGTTCCTTCCTTGGACAGTCGCTGGGCCGGCAGACAATCGGGAGTACCTGGCCGGCGGGTCCGTAGTAGCTTGGCTGCCGTCCCCGCGCCAACTACCCTGCGCACTACCTGGAAGGAAGACCATGAATATCACGATCGAACACGGTCCCGCGTTTGCCCTGGCTCGCGTGCAGTTGGCCAGTGGCGAGGCAATTCGCGCCGAATCCGGCGCCATGGTCTCGATGAGCACGACGGTCGAAATTGAAACCAAGATGCAAGGTGGGTTTCTCGGGGCGCTGGCCCGCAAGGTGCTGTCTTCGGAGTCGTTCTTCCAGAACACCTTCACGGCGGCGCGAGGGGCGGGCGAGGTCACGTTTGCACCGTCGCTGATGGGCGACATCCAGCGCCGCGAGATGAACGGGTCGGACCTCTTGCTGACTTCGGGTTCCTACCTCGCCAGTTCGCCGGGCCTCGAACTGCAGACGAAGTGGGGCGGCATGAAGTCGTTCTTCGCGAAAGAAGGGCTGTTCCTGCTGCGCGCCAGCGGTCACGGTACGCTGCTGTTCACTTGCTATGGCGCACTGGTCGAGATCGACGTGCCGGCGGCTGGATACGTCGTCGACACCGGGCACGTGGTCGCGTTTGAACCGAGCCTCGACTACGAGGTGCGCAAGGTCGGTGGCATCAAGTCGATGTTCCTGTCGGGCGAGGGTCTCGTGTGCAGTTTCTCGGGCCGCGGCAAATTGTGGATCCAGACCCGCTCGCTGGATGCGTTTGTTGGCGCGATCCTTCCGTTCTTGCCGACCCGCTCCTCGAACTGATCCGCGGCGGTATGCTCGGCCAACTCGCATGCCGCATTCCCGACGCCAGTTTCTCGTCACCACGTCCGCAGCGGCGGCGGTGGCATCCTGTTCTGGACAATCGGCGCGTGTTCCGCATGTCGTCTTGCTCGGCGATTCGATTTTCGACAACGCCCAGTACGTGCCCGGCAAACCCGATGTGATCGAGCAGCTCCGGGCGGCGCTGGGCTCCAACGGCAAGGCGACCTTGCTGGCGCGGGATGGCGACGTGACGGCGAGTATCGAGGAACAGCTGCGTGGTGTGCCGGCCGATGCCACGCACCTTGTGCTCAGTGTCGGCGGCAACGACGCGTTGGGGCACATCGGGATGCTCGAGCGCGCGGTCCATAGCTCCTCGGCGGTGTTTACAGAACTGGCCGAAGTGCAGGCGCAATTCCGCATGGGCTACACGAAGATGCTGGCCGCGGTGCAGAAGCGAGGGCTGCCGACGACGGTCTGCCTGATCTACGATTCCAACTTCGACGCCTCGCGCAAGCCGCAGGCGGATGTGGCGCTCACGATCTTCAACGATGTCATCCTGCGCAGCGCGGGTCATGCGGGGCTGCCGGTGATCGACTTGCGCCGCATCTTCGACCAGCGCGAAGACTACGCGAATGCGATCGAACCTTCCGAGATCGGGGGAGCCAAGATGGTGCGCGTGATCCTGGAAGTCGTGCGAGCCCATGACTTCGTCAAGGGGCGCACCACTCTCTACGCATAAGCCAAGAGCAACCACGTGCTGCAAGTAGGCCCGCGCGCAGTACCGTCGCAGCGGGTATCCTTGAATGCCCGAGATCGGCATGCAACGACGGAACCCAACGCTCCTGCTGCTCGTGTTGTTGCTCGCCGGTGGCGCCGGTTGGGTGTGGTGGGATTCCGGCACGGAACTCCCCGTGTTGCCGACGCCGACGCTGCCCGAGCATGCGCCGCCTGAAGGCTCGAGGCCCGATGGGCACGTCCCGTTGCCGGTGGCCCAGGATCCGCCGCAGCCACCGCTGGCTGCCGATGCCCCGCGCGTCGTTGTGGTCGTGCGCGAGCTCGAGGCCTTTGTACCGACGTCACCGCCGCGCGTCCTCGCGTTGGACCCGGTTTCGCGGGAGCCGCTCCTGGTCACCGTGCTGGCCGGAGTTGGCGCGGACCCCTTCGAAGATGGGGCGCGGGCGGGCGTCGCGTTGGCGGCGGTCCAATGGGGGGGCGGGCGCCTGCTGCGGCAGGTCAGCCTCGAAGCAAAGGGCACTGCTGAAGTCCCGATCGGGCCGCGGGCGATGGTCCGAGGTACGATTGTGGATGCGAACGGGCGGCCGATTCCAGGGGCCCGCGTGTCGCTGGGCGAGGTTCTGGCCGAAGGCGAACTGCGCACGGCAGAGACGGGGGCCGAAGGCCACTTCGAACTGGATACGCCGGCTGGTGAAGGTGTGCCAGTGGTCGTGCAGGAGCCGCAGCATGCCTCGCAATGGCGTGCTGTCACCGTGCTTGCCCAAGGCGACAACGTGGTCGACATGGTGTTGCCCGAGGCGGGCACGCTGGACGTGCAGCTTGCCTGCGAAGCGCACGAGATCGAGGCCGCGCGCGTCTTCGTCGTATCGTCGGGCGTGGTGGCGAGCGAGGTTGCGCAATACCCGTTCTTCCTGCAGGTGCTTTCGCACGGGTTTCCAGTGGATGCGCAAGGCCGCGCCAGCGTGAGTGGCTTGCCGCGCGTGGGCACGATCGGGCTCGTCGTGCGGCATCCCGGAGCCGCGCAGCAAGCGCCGCGCGAGGTCAAACTCGCTGGGGCCCGTTCGAGCGCCATTGTGCCGCTGTCGGTGGGGCCGCTCGTGAAGGGCCGCATCATCGACGAGCGGGGGCTACCCGTGCCTGGAGCCGTAATGCAGTTGCATGTCGGTCCCCCTTCGTCGACGGGGAATCGGACTCAGCGGTTGCTGCCGCCGGGGCTCTCGGCGATCGGGGCCACCTATTCTCTTGGCGACGCGTTGGGCGTGTTTTCGCTTGGTAGCGGCTCATCCGGCGGCGTCGCGCCATCGGGTCAGGTGCTGTCCGTGCGCGCGCCCGGGCACGTGGGCCGCGAGATTCCGTTTGGCGAGGGGGTGCTTGCCGAGCCGATCGAATTGGCGGCGTGGGGCGAAGGCGAGCCTTCCTTGCGGCTGCTGCCGCCGCGGCCCGGGGTGCGATGGGGCAGCGAATGGAGCCTCTCCGGCGGCCTCAAGCTCGTGCACGAAGCCGATGCTGCGCCAACGATCGCCGTGCCGAGGGCCGGGCGCTTCGAGGTGACGGTGACCACGTTCGTGGGGGCCACCGAGCGTGGCACCAAGACGCAGATCCTCGCTGTCACCGGCGTTGTGGCCGTGCCGTCGCCAAAGATCGACTGAACGGAACCGCCATGGCGGGCAGGCGCGGGCCGGGTGGGCCGCGACGAAGTCCCTTTGTGGGACGGCGGGCCTCGCGGTGCTGTCGGCGTTTGCCGTGCGCCGAGGCGTTCGCGAAGGGCCACCGCCGACCTGTCGCTCCATCGTGAGGTATCTTGGGGTGTGTGTCGCGTGTGAGCGCGGCACAGCCTCGTGTGGCTTCGTTGTGTGGTGGGGGGTCGGATCTGCAGCCAGGTCCGATCCCCGCTTTCTTTATCAGGCGTGGTCGCGGTGCTACGGTCCAGGACCAGTGAGCATCCTTCGCGACCCGGTCCACGGCGATATCGAACTCTCGCGCGACGAACTGCGCCTCGTCGACACGGCGGAGTTCCAGCGCCTGCGCGGCATCAAGCAGCTTGGCAGCGCGAGCCTCGTCTATCCGGGGGCCACGCATACGCGGTTTGAACACTCGATCGGCACGCTGCACCTGTGCGATCAGCTGTTGTCGGCGTGCAACAAGAACGCGGCGCGGGACCCGGCGGGCTGTTTGCGCATCAGCGACGAAGAGCGCCGTGTGCTGCGCGTCGCCGCGTTGTTGCACGATGTGACGCACATTCCGTACGGCCACAATATTGAAGACCAGACCGGCCTGTTGCCGCGGCACGATGAACCGGCTCGTTTTGCTGCGATGTTGGGCGATACCGAGTTGGGGGCCGAACTCGATCGCCAGGGTTTGCGCGCCGAGGTGTTGGCAATCCTGAGTGGCGCGGGGCGCGCCGTGCCTTCGTTCTGGAAGCAGGTGGTGAGTGACACCATCGATGCGGATCTGCTGGACTACCTGCGGCGCGATGCGCACTACACGGGCCTCGAACTGCGTTACGACCGTCGCGTGCTCGACTACTTCCGCGTCGACCGCGCCGGCCAGCAGATGTTTGTCGATTGCGAGAAGAACGGCATGCTGCGCGAGGACATCGTGTCCGAGTTGCTGCGTGTGCTCGAGTGTCGCTACCACTTCAGCGAACGTGTCTACTACCACCACGCGAAGGTGGCGGCGGGGGCTTTGCTGTCGCGCATGGTCGAGTTGGCGATGCGCAGCGGTGTGCTCACGGCGAAGCACCTACAGCGAATGACCGACGAGTCACTCGTCTGGCGGCTCGGCGAACTCGATCTCGGCGAAGCGGCGGCGACCGAGCGCCTGCATCGCTTCGTTGCGCGCTATCAGCGGCGAGCGTTGCCCAAGCGCGTGCTCGTGTTGCCCTTCTACCAGAACCAGACGGTGCAGGATGAACTGCTCGCGACGTACTTCACGCCCGGCAAACCCGAGGCGCGATTTGCGTGGGAAGCCCAGATGGAGCAGGCCGCGCTGCGTACGTTCGGCACGGCGATGGACGTGATCCTCTATTGCCCGAAACGACGCATGCAATTGAAGGAAGCGAAGACGCTGGTGCGCTTCCCAGGCAGCGGCGAACGCACGCTGCCGCTCGACACGTTTGTGGAGCAGATCCCTCGCCTGCGCGATCTCGCCGAGAGTTATCCGCGCATGTGGAAGCTCTATGTGTTTACTTCCGCCGAGGACAAGGGCGTGCGCCGGCGCCTGCAGGACATGTGCCTGCAGGCTTTGCCGGCTGGTTGTCGCAACGCGCTCACGTTGTGAGCGCCGCGGCCCCTATTGGTGGAAGTGGGTCTCGAGACCAGACGTGCTGGTGAGCCCGGCGGGATCGAGCACGGCCCACTGCCAGTACAGATCGAGGTTGGGCAGGCCGCTCAGGTTCACCGTCGTTTGCGCGGCACCGGAGCCATTGGTGAGGGCAAACTGGTTGATGTCCGCGGAGACGTTCAGCGTGCACCCGGGGTAGCCGAATTGGGCGAGGGACAGCGGCAGCGGCAGTCCGTTCCAAGAGGTGGCGTTGAAGCCGATGGCCAGCAGCGCGAAGGAGTTTGGCGCGCCCCCCGTCAGCGTGACCGAGAAGTCGCGCGTCATGATCGGCTGTCCGACGTAGCCGATGGACGGCGTCGGATTGCCGCATCCGGCACCGACCTGGAACGGGGCCCATTCGTAGCCAACTCCATCGTACCACGTGCGGTTGGCGCTGCCCTGTTGGCCTTCGAGGTCGTCGATATAGACCCAGATTTCGCCGTTGGCGTCGGCCGTGAACGTGCCGAGTGGCACTTCGTAGAGCCAGCGATTGCCTTCCTGGATCAGCACCTGGTTGGCGAAGTGGCCACTGTTCTCAAAGCCGCTCGCATCGCGCGTGAGGCCGAGCACCGTCTGGTTCACGCCAAGCGGGGCGTCCACGGCGAGGGGCGTCATCGGTGCAAACACCGAGGTCGCAAACCACAGCGAGACGTAACCCGGCAACGGTGCTGTGGGCTGGGTCGTGTCGACGAGGCAACGGCCGCGCCAGGACACGTTGGCACCACCCCACCAATACGTGTAGATCATGTGGGGGAGCCCCGGCACGAGGCCGGTGATGACCGTGCGCAGCATCGGACAGTCTTCGTTGCCGGTGACGTCGTGGCTGCTGAGGATGGAGCCACCGTTGGCAAACGCGCGTTGGTTCCAGACGTTGTCGATCGCGGTGGAATTCAACATCGGCACGTAGGCCGTGCCATCCGCGAGGGTGGTATTGGTGCTGCAGTCGGCATCCACATACGTGATTTGCGCCGACAATGCGGAGACCAGCATGGTGCTGATGGAAAACGAAGCGAGCAGGCGACGAGACATGGGGCTCTTCCTTCGGTTGCGAGAATATCGACCAGGGAATCTGGCGAATGACGATCGGCGCAGTGTAGCCGTTCTGGCCGCCAACTGTCATGGGTGACTTCCGGGGGCCGTCGGCGGGTCGTATGGTGAGGGCCCATGCCGACTTCCTGTTCACGGACTCCCGCGTTGGTCCTTGCGGTTGCTCTCAGTCTAGCCGTCCGGGCCCAGGATGCCGTGGCTGGCCACCTGTTGCTACTGCGGGATAACGGGGCCTGGTCGTGGTTTGAGGACGAACG
>JADZDL010000055.1 GCA_020851075.1 Planctomycetota bacterium
CTTCCTTGAGGCTGCTCACGAGGCCAACCGTCTTCGATGCTTCGGTATCGTAACGTTGTTGGATAGGCAGGTTGAGTTCCTTGCTCCACTGCTGGAGCAGGGGTTGGCTGAACTCCTGGTCGAGGGCAACGTAGATCACGGCGCCGCCAGGCGCGGCGTTGCCGCCACAGGCGGCGAGCAGGAGCAGGGCAGGCAGGGTCAGGTGGCGCATGGGGGCTCTGGCAGGTTTACCGTGGCTGGAGGACGTCGCGGGCAGGATGGGACTCGGTGCGCAGGCCGCGATCAATTGTCGCGGTGGGCTTTGTGGCATTCCTTGCAGCCCTTCTCGATCAGCAAATACTGCGCCTTCGCCGTGGTGAGGTCGTTCGCGAGCAGTGCTTCGTCCAGGGCCTTGCTGGCCGCGACCGAGCGCTCCATCTTGGCCGCGAACTCGGCGCCGAACTTGGCACAGTCTGGTTCCTTCGCGATCTGCGCGAACAGCGCGGCGAGGCGCTTCGTCTCCTTCTGCGGCACGAGGTCCGGATGGTCCTTCGGCACCGTCCATTCGGCCTTGTTGGCGACCTTCACGTTGTCGAACACGTTGTCGATCTCGGTCATCGTGGCGACCATGCCGCTCACCTTCGAAACGCTCGGGAACGACTTCGGATCGGCCTTCAGTTCGCTCGCGTCGATCGGGCGCGCGTTCTGCACCGCGGCCCAGAGGCCCGTGTATTCCTTCGCGGTGCCGGACACCTTCATGCGGTCCATGGCCTGTTCGGGCGTGAGTTTGCCGGCGAGCACGAGCGCACTGCCGAGGGCGGCCGCGCTGCGGTGTTTGCCGTGGTGGCAGTGCAGGTAGACGGGGCCCGGCATGCTGCTCACGGCTTGCGCGATCTGCTTTTCCCGTTCGGCCGTGATGCCGCTGTAGGGGATCGGCAGGTGCACGTAGTGCATGCCGAGCGATTCGGCGAGTGCGACGTCAGGCACGGCGCCATCGACCGAGATCACGGTCTTGATGCCCATCGCGGCGAGCGTGTGCAGGCCTTCGCGGCCTTCGGGAACACCGCCGCAGACGAGGTCGGGCGCGTAGGTGACGACGTTGTGCAGGCCTTCGAGACCGACCGGCTTGTCGGCGGCGAGCGCTGGCTGCGGGATCGACACGGCCACCGGCGTGCTGTGGTTTGTCGAGGCGGACTTGCACGCTGGCACCAGTGCCAGACTGACGACGCCGAGTGCGGTGAGGAGGGGGACCGAGCGTAGGAGGGTGACCATGTCGCGCGGCTCTAGGCAACGAGTGTGCCAACCGCCGCGAACTTGGCACTAACCGCCGGCCGGATCGGGGGTCTGCCGGCTCGCATGCCGTGCCGCGGAGGCGTCGCAGCCGAGTTCGCGCAGGCGGCGGTGCAGGTGGCCGCGGGAGATGCCCGCCTGCTGGGCGGCTTCCGTGATGCTGCCGCCGCAGCGCATGAGCAGGTTCGTGAAGTAGATGCGGTCGAAGCGCTCGCGCGCGGCTTCGTAGCGATCGTCGGCGCTGTTGGCGGAAGCGTGGTCGGGGCCGCGCACCTCCGCGGGCAGGTCGCCAACGCCGAGTGTGGTGCGCGGGCCGGCCATCACCATCATGCGCTCGACGACGTTCTCGAGTTCGCGCACGTTGCCGGGCCAGTCGTAGGCGGTGAGGGCGCCAATCGCCTCGGGCGTGAGCGAGTGGCTGGCTTTGCCGCCTGGGCCGAGTTTGCGCAGGATCTGGGTGGCCAGCAGCGGCACGTCTTCGCGCCGTTCGCGCAGCGGCGGCACGCGCAGGCTCACGACGTCGAGGCGCCAGAGCAGTTCGGGGCGGAACAGGCCCACTTTGGCGAGCGCCGGCAGGTCGCGGTTGGTGGCGGCTATGATGCGGACGTCGACGTGCACGGTCTTCTGGCCACCGAGCGGCAAGAACTCGCGATCCTGCAGGAAGCGTTCGATCTTGGCCTGCGCCGACAGGCTCATGTCGGCGATCTCGTCGAGGAACACGGTGCCGCGGTTGGCGCGCAGCAGGAGGCCGGCTTTCTGGGTGCGCGCGCCCGTGAACGCGCCCGGCTCGTGGCCGAACAGTTCGCTCTCGACGAGCGTGTCCGGCATCGCCGCGCAGTTGAGCGCGATGAACGGCTCCTTGCAGCGTGGCGAAGCGAGATGCAAAGCCTTTGCTACCAAACCCTTACCTGTTCCCGATTCGCCCGACAGCAGCACCGTGGCGGCGGATTCGCGCAGCAGGTCGAGCTGGCGCAGCAGTTCGCGCATGGCCTGGCTCTGCCCCACGATGCCCGCGCCACCGTCGGGTTGGTCGAGCAGGGAGCGCAGGGTCCGGTTCTCGCGCACCGCGGCCCGCAAGCTCAAGGCGCGTTCGAGCCGCATCTGCAGTTCGTCGATGGAGAACGGCTTCGTCACGAAGTCCATCGCCCCGGTGTGCATCGCCTCGACGGCCACCGCGATGGTGCCGTGGGCGGTCATCAAGAGCACGACGGCATCGGGGCTGTGCGATCGGATCCGGCCGAGCGCCGTGAGGCCGTCGCAGTGCGGCATCTTGAGGTCGAGCACGGCGAGGTCAAACGGGCTCGCCAGCCAGCGCGCGACCGCGTCGTTGCCGTCCTCCGCGACTTCGACCGTGTAGCCGAGGCGGCGCAGCCCACGCTGGAGGAAGTGCCGCATGCTCTCTTCGTCGTCGGCGACGAGCACCCGCAGGGCAGGATTCGGGGCGGGAGGTAGCGAGGTCACCGGGTCATCCTGCGGCATGGGGCGGGGTGCTGGCAAGTTCGGGGCCACGCCTGGTGGCCTCTTGCCGGGCGGGGGGTGCTCGCTGGTGTCACAGAACGGTGACACGTTGTTCCCGAGGCGTTACGGCGGTGTCGTCGAACTGGAGGTCGCGTTGCCGATCTCCTTGGTACTGCGGAACGGAGGGACGCCTCACGCAAGGCCGGCCGGCTTTGCCTTCGGCAGGTGGATCGTGAACGTGGCGCCATGGCCCGGTGTCGACTCGACCGTGATGGTGCCGCCGTGCGCGGTCACGATCCCGTACGAAACGGAGAGGCCGAGGCCGGTGCCGCGGCGCGTGTGATCCTCGGCCTGCGTGCGGGTCGTGAAGAACGGTTCGAACAGGTGTGGCAGGTCGGCGGCCGCAATGCCGATGCCCGAATCGGCGACCGCAATCGAAGCACCCCCTGCGTCCGCGGCGATGCGAACGGCGAGTGTGCCGCCTGAAGGCATGGCCTGCAGCGAATTGGTGACTAGGTTGACGAGCACCTGATGCAGGCCGTCGGCATCGCCGCGCACGATGGTGCCCGCGGGCAGCACCCGCTCGATCGTGACCCCTTGCCGGCGCGCGGCAGGTTCGCAGAGGCGCAGGGCATCGGTGGCCACGGTGGCGAGATCGACGTCCCCCTGCTTCTCGACCGAGCGGCGGGCAAAACGCAGCAACTGCTGCACGATGCCGGTGGCGCGGTCGGCGGCGCGCTGGATCACGCCCAGCGTTTCGCGGCGGTCGTCGACGGTTTCTTCGGCGAGCAGTTCGCCGGCACAACCCCGAATGCCGCCGATCACGTTGTGGAACTCGTGGGCAATGCCGCCGGCGAGGGTGCCGAGCGCCGCCAGCCGTTCGGCCTGGGCGAGCTGCTGGTGGGAATCCCGAAGCTCGGCGAGGGTCTGCTCGAGGTGGCGGGTCTTGCGCTGGACCTCGTGTTCGAGGTTGGCGGCGAGGCGCTGCAGCTCGCTGCGGGAATCGCGCAGCTGCACGACCATCGAAGCGAACGCGCGCGCCAGATCGCCGAGTTCGTCGTTGCTCGGTGGTGGCAGGTCGACGGCGAGGTCGCCGCCGGCGACGCGCTGGGTCGCGCGGTTGAGCCGCAGCGTCGGGCGCACGACGTAGCGGTGCAGGCCAAAACCGAGCACGAGCAGCAGCACGCCAAGGGAAGAGCCGATCAGGACGAACTGGGTCTGGCGCAGATCCTGGGCAAACACCATCGTGGCCGCGTGTTGGCGGGCCGCGAGCTCGGCGAGGTCGCTGTCGATGCGGCGGTCGGCGCGGCGGATCATCTCGCGCGACAGCATCTGCACGTTGTCCTTCTGCCGCGCGCTGCGCTGGGCATCTTCGGCGGCGATGGTCTCGCGGATCTTGTGCACGTCGCCATCGAGCAGTTCGAGCGGCAGGTCTTGCAGGGCGCGGCGGCGCACGTCGGCGTTGTGTTCGATGAGGTCCGTGAGCACGGTGCGAATGCCGATGGTCTGCAGCTCGGCGAGTTCGCGCATCGTCACCGAACCTTCCTGCAGCAGCGTGTCGCCGCGTTCGAGGAACGCGCTTGTCGTGCGCGGAACCACGTAGAACAGCAACACGCTGGCAAAGCTCGCGACGAGCACGAGCAGGGCCGCGGTGAGCCGCATCGACAGCGGCAAACGTGGGCCTTTGGGCTCAGCGAGGCGCATTGAGGAACTCCGGGTCGAGCAGTTCGTCGGCCAGCACGAGCAGCGAAAGTGGCAATTCGATGCCGTTCTCGCGCGCGATGCCGAGGTTCACCGTGATGCGCGAACCCTGCATGCGATCGATGGGCAGGCTGCCCGGAGCCTTGCCGTGCTGCAGCACGTCGATCGCCAGTGCGGCGGTGCGGCGGCCGTGCAGCGGGTAGTCGACGACGGCGCCGACGAGGGCGCCCGCGCGCAGGCCGGCGGCCGCGGTCGTGAGCAGCGGGGTCTTCGTCGTCCCGAGAGCCTTCTGGACGATGGGCAGGTTCTGGTAGACCGCGATGTCGATCGGGATCCAGATCGCGTCGACGTTGGCGGCCAGCAAACGTGCCGTCGCGGCGGCGAGGTCGGCGGGGTCCTTGGCGACCTCTTCGAACAGTTCGATCGGCGGTTTTGGCAACGAGGCGAGGTGGGCGCGCATGCTGGCGAACTCGGCTGCACTGACGAGCCCCGAGGCCTGCGAACGCAGCACACCAAGGCGGCGCAGGTTCGGCATCGCAAGGCGGAAGACGGACAGCACGTTCTGCGGCGCGATCCAATTGCTGGCGCCGCAGAGGTTTGTTCCGGAGCCATCCCACGACGGCACGAGGCCCGAGGCGACCGGGTCGCTCACGGCCGCGAAGACGACGGGCAGGCCGGGCAATTCGGTCTTCGCGAGCAGCGCCGCTTGCGTGCCCATGGCGAAGACGAGGTCGCAGCGGGCCTGCCGCAGTTGGGCGAACGCGAGCTTCGCTTTGGCCGGGTCACTGTCGGCGCGCACTTCGACGAACGTGTGCCGCAGGCCACTCTGCTGAAGGCCCGTGCGGATGCCGGCGAACGTCGCGAGATCGTTGGGCGAATCGTGC
>JADZDL010000056.1 GCA_020851075.1 Planctomycetota bacterium
GCCCCGCTTAGTCAGCAGCCGCTCGCTCAGTTCGCGCGGGCTTGCAGCGGCGCAATCTGCGCTTCGCGGGAGGTCGTGCCGGTCAAGTCGGCAATGCGCTCCATGATGAGGCGCGTGGCCGACTGCAAGCGCAGCCGCCGTTCGCCACCGCCCGCCGCATCCAGTTCGGCCGCCGTGATCGGCGCGCCATAACGAACGGTGATGCGCCGCAGTCGCAGCGAACCGCCCGGCGGAAACGCCTCATAGGCGCCGAGGATGCCAACCGGCACGATCGGCACCCCTTCGTTGAGCACGAGCGACACCGCGCCCGGATTGCCCAGCATCGGCAGACCGTCCCGACTGATGCCGCCTTCGGGAAAAATGCCGATCACGCGGCCCTGTTGCAGCACCGACCGCGCCGCTCGCAAGGCGTCGCGGTTGCCACCGCTGGCGGCGAGCGGAATCGTGTGCATCCACCGGTAGAACCAACCCAGTCGAGGCGAACGCCACACGACGGCCGTCATCAGGTAGATGACCCGGCGCCGCAGCGACACGCCGAGCAGGAGCGGGTCGAGGAACGACGTGTGGTTGGCCGCGATCACGAACGCGCCACCACGCGGCGGCGAGCCTTCGATGCGCAAGCGGAAGAAGATCCGCAGGCAGAGGCGCAGCGACGCCCAGATCACCCAGAACGAGAGGGTGTTCAGCAGTCCCGGCGGCACCGCGAGTGGCGGCAGCGCATTCTGCTCGACGTCACCCGGCGGCAAATCAGTGCCCAGCGCGCGCCTTGCTCGCCCACTCCGTGCTGCCGAAGTCGTTGTAGAGCACACCGCGGCAACGGGCCATCACGTACTGGAAGTCACTGCCGCGCCACTTGTCGGCAGCCTTGATCGCGTAGTACATCGCTTCGGCGTGCTGGCTCGGCCACGCATCGCGGGTTTCCAGGCGAACGCGCAGGAACATCATCAGCGCCGCGCGCGCCTTGTCCTTGTCCGAGCCGGCCTCTTCCAGCGCGATCTCCCCGAGCCCAAGCATCGCGCCCGCGCGCGAAACCTGGTCGATACCATCGCGCTTGGCCAGGTCTTCGTAGATCCGACGGGCAGCCTCAAGGTCCTTCGTCTCCCGCAGGCTGTTCGCAAGCTGCACGTTGGCGCGATTCGAGACGATCGCGTTGACGGCCTGGGCCTTCGAAGCGACCGTGCGGAGCTTGTTCTGGAAGTCCTTCGGGTTGCCGCCAGCGGCACCTTCGGCCAACGCTACGAAGAACTCGGCCTCGACGCCCAGACCCGACGGCCAGGCATTGCCGGCGGCGTCGGCGAGGTATTTCTTGGCGAGCGCCAGCGCGTTGGCGGCCCCGTTCGGGCCAAGGCCCATGTAGTACTCAAACTTCAGCCGGTAGCTGTCCGGAATCGTGCCAGCTTCGGGCAGCGCCTTCTTGAGTTCGTCGAGCGCACCCGACCCCTCCGAAGGCTTGTTCTGGTCGAAGAACTGGTTGGCCGCGGAGATGAAGCCGAGCTGGGCCATCAGCGGGTTCTTCTCTTCGAGCTGCTCACGCGACTTGGTGAGCATGAGGTCGGCATCCTTGAGGCCGAGCCGGAAGACGTCGTTGAACTTGGCCAGCATCACCTTGGCGACCTGGTCCGTCGGCACCGACTGGGTGCCACCACCCTTCGAGTACTTGAGCTCACGGATGTCGAAGCTGGTGACCTTGACACCTTCGACCTTCGTGCCGTTGACCAGGATCACGGAGTCATCCTGAGCCACGAGGGGGAGAGCCAGCAGGAAGGCAGCAACGAATCTCGACTTCATGATCTGCGAGGGGGTCAGACTAGGAGAGGGGGGGCGGGCATCATGCCGATCGAAGGCCGGTGAGACAACGGCTGGCAGCCCCACGAGGTTCGGAGAATCGAAGTTCAGCCGGAACCGGCGGCAGGCTCAGTCAGCGCCGGCACCGGCGGCCGGCAGGTCCCGAACCCCTTCGAGGCGCCCCTTCGGCTTCTCACGCTGCTCCCAGCTGGCAGCCATGTCCTTGCCGAGCCGGCGCACGGAAACCAGCTCGGCGGCGACCGCAATGGCGATCTCCTCGTGGCTGCGGCCCCCCAGGTAGGCCCCCATGGGCGTGCGCACGGTCGATAGGAAGTCCTCGCCGACCCCCTGTTCGCGAAGGTGCTTCCAGAGCAGTGCCTGCTTCGTCTTGCTGCCGATCATGCCGAGGAACCGCAACCGACCGCCGGCCGCAAATCGCCGCCCGAGCGCTTCGAGCACGACGCCGTCTTCCCGATGCCCGCGCGTCACGATGATGGCAAAACTGTTGGCGCGGATCGGCATGCGGGCCACCGCGTCGGGATACGCCGCGGTCAGGCATTCGTGCGCCTCCGGGAAGCGCGTCGCGTTGCTGTAGTCGGCGCGATCGTCGACCACCGTGGTCCGGAACCCCGCCAGCACCGCGACCTGGCACAGGGACTTGCTCACGTGGCCGCCGCCAAAGATCCAGAGCGCCGGAGTCGAAATGGGTTCCACGAAGATCGTCACCTCGCCTCCACAAAGGAGGCCGGAGTCGGGAGAGTCCTGTTCGGTAAGTCGGAACTGCAGCGACCTCGGCTGCTCGTCCGCGAGCACCTGCAGGGCCGTGTCGTAGACCTCGGCTTCGAGGCAGCCGCCGCCGACAGTGCCGAGGAACGTGCCATCGCCGAGCACCAGCAGCCGCATCGACGTTCGCCCCGGGGTCGACCCACGCGTGCCGACGATGGTCGCCAGCGCGGCAGGAATGCCCTCGCGGCGCAGGCGCACGATCTCTTCGAAGATGTCGGGTTGGCGGGTCACGGGCGGCCCATTATGCACGCCCGAACTTCGCCCGCACGGCTGTCGTGCTGAGGTTCTCGAGCGCCTGCCGCCCGGCGACCGTCGCCGGTGCCTTCATGACGAGGAAACTGTCGCGCGACGAGCACCCATGGCATCGGCCGTAGCGCAACGCCGGCGGGATCGCCCGATCGCCGCACGACTCGCAAACGCGCAGGTAGACGTAACGGCGTTTGGCCTTGCGCAGACCCCGGACCGAGATCTTGTGGGTGACCTCGGGCGGCAAACCGGCGATGCGCATCAGCGACCGCCAATGGCGGCCGTGGGCGGGGATGTTGGCGCCAAACAGCCGGAACGCGGCAATGTGCGCGGCTTCGTGCGTGAGCACGGTAGGCACCTGTTCGGGCGCGCGACTCAGCAGGCGCGGGTTGAGTTCGATGCTGCCAAGCCGCAGGAACGCGCGCCCCGCGGTCGTCGTCAGCCGATCGTTCCAGGCGACGCGCACCGCCGTGTCGACGACGCGCCACTGGCCGAGCAGTTGGGCAGCGCGCTGTTCGAGTTCCTCGGCGGTCGGCAGGGTCACGCGAGGATCAAAGCGCAAGCGACCCGATCTGTCACCGGGTTGTCAGTCCTGAGCGCGAACACCACCCGGCGTTGTCACTGCCGGGCCGACGATGGGCTGCCACTGCGACGAAGCATCTCGCGCAGGGCGATCGGCAACGTCATCAGCACGAAGCCGGCAACCGCTACGTAGATCGAAGGCTGCAAGCTGTAGGAGTTCCATCCGCTCAACCTGCCGATGCCCCACGATGCGGCGCCCCCCACCATCAGCAGCCAACTGACGGCGAGCAGCAACACGTGGCCGAGACGCCACCCGCTGCGAACCCACCGCATCAGCGGTTTCGCCTCGCGGCGATGTTCCTCGCTGAGCAGGCGCACGAGATCCGCCCGGGTATCGTCGCCGAGCGAAGGATGCCGCAACGCCTCCTGCAGCACCTCGAGCCGCTTCATCTTCTGTTCGTGCACACGCTTGGAGTGCGAGAGCAGGAACGCCGCGCCCACACACAGGCCCGGCAAGACGACCATCAGGAAGACTTCTTCGTCGCGCATGGCACAGGCTCCTGGTTACGCCTTCTGGCGAGCTTCGAGTTCGCGCAACGCGAACGGATAGGTCACGAGACCGAAACCGACGATCGAGGTCAACAATCCCCCGGCGGTCGCTCCCTGCTGGCCGATGATCTCCCCGATCAGCCAGATCCCCAACCCCGAAAACAGCGCGACCCACCCAACCGCAAGCAGCAACGCCATCATGCGGCTCGGTCCGGCGGTCCGTGGCGACCTCGCCCCGGTGAGCTGGTAGGCGAGCGACTCGATCGTGGCGCGGTCCAGGGCAGGGTTCTTCAGCGCTTCCTCGAGCAGCCGGACATTGTCTTCGCGCGCCTTCGAACGATGCTCCAACATCATCTTGAGCAAGACGAAGGAGAAGATGGGGGTCAGGATCAGGGAAAGTTCCATCGAGCGGGCTCCGGAGTGAACGCGCGGCTACGCGAGCGGGCCAAGTCTATTGCAGAAAGGCCAGCCCCGTCTCCCCTCCAGGCCTTCCTCACCTTCCTCACGCCATCGCCGGCAACGACAGCGCCCCCAAGAGGTGGTTGGGGTCGCCATTCCAGACGAACTCGACGTCCTCGATCCGGCAGCGATCGTTATGGCGCCATACGAAGGGCCAACCGAGCGCGCGCGCCGCTTCGTGGTCGGGCTCCCGATCGCCGACCATCACCACGCGCTGCGCGCCCGCGGTTTCCTTGGCGATGCGCAGCATGTCGATCTTGTGGTCCACTCCGGGGCTATCCAGGCAGAATTGCCAGTCCGTCAAGTCGGCGAGGCCCTGCCCCTTCTGCATGGCGCCCATGTAGGTGCGGCGGCAATTGCTCGCGAGGGCGGTCTTCACACCGATCCGACGCAGGTGCAGCAGCAGCGGCCGCACGCCGGCAAACAGGTAGTCGACGCCGCGACTCACTTCTTCGACCTCCATCGGCAGCACGACGGAGCGCAGTTCGTTCCAGCGGTGCTTGTGCGCCTCGGGCAGGAACGGCGCCCAGACGCCAGCGTCGCGCATGCCGACCACCGCTTCGGCCTCGGCGTCGCTCGGCATGACGACCGGGATGCGGTGTTGTTCGCCAAAGCGCTGCAGGCCGGCGCGGATGATCGGCGCCCACCAGCGGAACGTGTCGTGCAGAGTGCCATCGACGTCAAAGACGACGAGTTCGGGCGGGAGATGGTTGCGCAGCAAGGTCATGAGGAATGGCGCATCAAAACACACGCACCTGCTTCACGCCCATGATGAACAGCTGATCGTAGAGCTGATCGATGCCACGGCGCGCCACCGCGGCGGCCGCACTGCCTTCGACCTGCGGATCCGCCAGCAACTGCACCACGAAGCGCAGGCGTTCGTCCTTGGTCATCGCGCGCGTCCGCTGCCGCAATTCAAGCACGACCGCTTCGACCGGGATACGCCGGTCGCCAGTGCGCACAAACCCATCACCGAGCACGGTAATCGTCACCAGGCCGGCGCTGTCGTCAAAGGTGGTATCCGGCGTCTCGCTCGCACACGCAGCGAACGCCAACGCCCATACCAGAATCGTCACCAGCATGTTCACCGGCATACGCGAGGGCGACCTGAAGGCTTTCATCGCGCGGCAATTCCCTGCACTTCAATGAGTGCTTCCGGATCAAACAGCGACACGACCTGAAACATCGCCATGCCCGGATAGTGCTTGCCGCAGTGCCGGCGCCACACCTTGCCAAACTCGCGGCGCGCGGCGGCGTAGTCATCGCGGCTCGTCACGTAGAAATTGAGCTGCACGACGTCTTCGAACGCCATCTCGGCTTCGCGCAGGATCGAGCCGATATTGGCCAGCGCACGATCGAGTTGTTCCACCAGATCGCCCTTGTTGGCGACGACACCAGCGCCGTCATAGCCACACTGGCCCGCAAGGTAGAGCGTGCGCTGCTCCCCGTGTTCGACGAGCCAGGCGTGGGCGAACCCGATCGGCGCGGCCAGATCGGCGGGGTTGATGGCACGTTTGCTCATGCAAGGTTCTCGGGCAGTTCGCGCAGGATCGCGCGCACGGGGCTGCTGTCGCCATTCACGATGCGCAGCGGCAACGCGATGAGTTCGTAATCGCCGGGCGGCACGCCCGACAAGTCGAGATTCTCGAGGATCGCCACGCCGCCCTCATAGAGCACGTGGTGACCATCGAGTTCTTTGCTGTCCGGATGGTCCATGCTCGGCGTATCGATGCCAACGAGCAGGATGCCGGCCGCCGCCAGGGCTTTCGCCGCTTCGGGGCCAACCGCGGTAAAACCATGATTCCACGTGCGGTGGTCGTGGCGTTCGCGCGTGCGAAACAAAATGCGCTCGGCGCCAGCGAGCATCGCGGGAGTGATCGCCGCAGCAGGGATCAACGATGGCGAACCCACGCCGCGCACGTCAACGACGCGACAGCGCCCCAGGTAACGCCGCAGGTCCACCGACGCGATGTCGGGCCCCGCAACATCGAAGTGCAGCGGCGAATCGGTGTGCGTGCCGACGTGCACTGACATGCGGATCGTGCTCACGTTGCACGAACCGCCCTGCTCCTGGCGCAGCACCCATTCCTGCGAGAACGGCGTGTCGCCCGGAAAGGGCGCCGTCGCCGGTTCGATCGGCTCACTGATGTCCCAGATGCGCATAGGAGCCTCAGCCTGGTTTGCGTTCCTGGGCCAGGAATCGCTCATATTCGCGTGAATCGAGGATCTCGCGCACGGCGCGCACACACGCGCGCACCTCGTCCTCGGTGTTGTAGAAATGAGGTGCTACGCGCAGACCCGCATCGGGGCGGAAGTCGACGACGATCTCGCGTGCGGACAGCGCCTGGCACACCGCGTAGCCGTTCGGCACGTCGAGTGCGACGTGGCCACCACGCCGTTCGGCTTGCAGCGGCGACTTGATGCCGAGCCCCGCACGCTGCGCTTCTTCGATGAGCATCGACGTCATGCGCTGGCTGCGTTCGCGAATCGCAGCCAGCCCGATCTCGGCCACGATCGCGATGCCTTCCTTGCCCGAATGCAACGCCGGCACATTGGGTGTACCTGTCGCAAATCGGCCACCGTCGTCGCGAAAGTCCTGGCCAGCCGGCGAGAACAAGAACGGCTGCTTGTGCGCGGCCCAGCCCGTGAAGCGCGGCTGCAGGTACCGCGTCTCATCGGGATGCACGTAGAGAAAACAATTGCCGGGCCCACCGCACAACCACTTCAACGCGCCACCAACGGCCGCATGCACGCCCCATTCGGCGAGTTTGAGCGGCAGGATGCCGACCGAGTGGAACGTGTCGAGCACGACAAACGCCCCGACCTTGCGCGCCTTCTCGACAATCGGCCGCGGGTCCACGATCGCCGAACTGCGGAACATCACGTGGTCGATCGCCACCAGCAGCGTCTCGTCATCGATCGCATCGCAGATCTGCTCGACGTCGGTCGAGATGCCATCGGCCGCCACCGGAATGCGCACGAGCTTGGCGCCCATCGTCGCCCGCGCCTCGTAGATGTACTGATCGCTCGGGAAATTGCGATCCGCGTAGATGATCTTGTTGCGCGGCCCACCAAACTGGAAACACGACAAGATCATTTCAAGCGCCACCGCGACGTTCTGATGCATCGAGACGGTGCCCGCCTGCGCCCCAAGCACGGTCGCGATCTGGTCGCCAACCTTCTCCTGCAGCGACCACCAGCCATCGCCCCACGAACGTACGCCGCGCGTATCCCACGCGTCGAGGAACTGCTGCACGCTGGCCCGCGCCGCCGCCGGCATCGCGCCGAGCGAGTTGTTGATGAGGTAATTGCACTTCCCGGTGATCGGGAAGCGGTCGCGGTAGGCGAGGAGGGGGTCGCTTGGGCTCATGCGGCGTGGACGGAAGGGCCACCGTTCTAGCGCATCGCGAGGGCCCGCGCACGCCGCCAACTGCCGCGAATCCGTCCTTGCCGCCACCACGCCCCTGCTTCCGCGCGGCCGCACGCTACTGTGCCCTCATGCAGGCTTGTATCCGCACCGCGGTCGTCATGTCCCTCGCCAGCTTCGCATGCGCGCAAGGCCCCGAACCGCAATTCCGCCGCGTCGTGGTCGATCCCGTGTTCCGCAGCGAAGGCATCGCCACGGCCGACATCGATCGCGACGGCGATCGCGACCTGTTCGTCGGCGACTTCTGGTATGAGGCGCCCAACTGGACCCCGCATCGCATTCGTAAAGGCCCCAACCTCGGCACGGGCGAACACACCTACAGCGACTGCTTCTGCTGCTTCGCGTCCGACCTCGATGGCGACGGCTTTCCCGACCAGATCGTGGTCGGCTATCCGGGCAAAGGTGGTCGCTGGTATCGCAATCCCGGCAAAGTCGACGGCGACTGGGCGATGCACGAGTTCACGACCAGCGCCTGCAACGAATCGCCGCAGTGGGTCGATCTGCTCGGCAACGGCACGATGGGGCTGCTCTGCGGCAACCAACCCGATGGCGTGATCTGCTGGATCGCTCCCGGCAAGGATCCGACCCAACCGTGGGAACGGCTCACGATCAGCGCCAATCAGGCACCCGGCACCGATCCCTTTGCCCACGGCCTCGGCCTCGGCGACCTCGACGGCGATGGTCGCAACGAAGTGTTCGTCACGGACGGCTACTGGACACAACCCGCCGAACCGACCAAAGGCCCGTGGCCATTCACGAAGACGCCGCTCGGCGCAGCCTGCGCGCAGATGCACGCACTCGACGTCGACGGCGATGGCCACAACGATGTCGTGAGCAGTTCGGCGCACGCGCGCGGCATCTGGTGGCACGCGCAGAAGCGCGATGCGAGCACCAGTGCGGTCGCGTTCCAGACCAACGATGTCTACACCGCCGTCACGCAGACGCACGCGCTCTGCATCGCGGACCTCAACGGCGATGGCCGCAAAGACCTCATCACGGGCAAACGCTTCTGGGCACACGGTCCCGACGGCGACGAGGATCCCAAGGGCACGCCGTATCTGCTCTGGATCGACGTCGCGCCGGGCACGCCGCCGAAGTTCACACCGCACGTGATCGACGACAATTCGGGTGTGGGCACGCAGTTCGAAGTTGCGGATCTCGATGGGGATGGTCGACTCGATGTCGCGGTCAGCAACAAGAAGGGTGTCTTCGTGTTCTTCCAGCAAACCCCGAAACCTCCGCAATCGGCCAAGAAGGCCGCCAATTCGCCCCTAAAGGGCCCCATCGAGTATCTGTGGCCCGCGGAGCAATATCCCAACGGCGCCCCACTCGCGCTCGGCACCGACCCCGCCGACCAGCCCAACCTCTCGCTCTATCTGGCCCCCGGCGACGGCCCCCATCCTGCGTTCCTCGTGTGTCCCGGTGGTGGTTACGGCGGACTCGCCAACGGCCACGAAGGGCACGATATCGGCACCTTCTGCCAGCAGAACGGCATCAGCGCGTTCATCCTGACCTACCGCATCGCCCCGCGTTACCACCACCCCGCCCCGATGCTCGACGCGCAGCGCGCCCTGCGCACGGTGCGCGCGCGCGCCGCCGAATGGCACGTCGACCCCACACGCATCGGCGTGATGGGCTTCTCCGCCGGCGGCCACCTCGCGTCAACGCTCGCGACCTGGCACGA
This sequence comes from Planctomycetota bacterium, assembly GCA_020851075.1. Lineage (GTDB taxonomy): Bacteria > Planctomycetota > UBA1135 > UBA1135 > UBA2386 > JADZDL01. The sequence goes on from JADZDL010000056.1 coordinate 9,459, forward strand.
CGCGGGCCAGGCGGACGCCAAGGACCCGATCGAACGCGCAAGCTGCCGCCCCGACTTCGCAGTGCTCGTCTATCCGGTGATCGCCTTGGACCAGCCGTGGACGCATCAGGGCTCGAAGCGCAACCTGCTCGGCGACCAGATCGGCGACGAAGCGCTCGTGCACCGGCTCTCGACCGCCAACTCGGTCACCGCCGATACGCCGCCGTGCTTCCTCATGCAGACCACCGACGACACTGTGGTACCCGCTGAGAACGCCATCGAGTTCTATCTCGCGCTGCGGCGCGCGAAGGTGCCTGCCGAGCTGCATGTGTATGAACCCGGGCAACACGGATTTGGGCTCGCGAGCGGGAACCCAGTGCTATCGAATTGGCCGGATCGGTTGCTTGCGTGGCTGCGCGTGCGGGGTGTGCTGGCGGCGAAGTAGGCGGGGACAAAGCTCGCGTTGCAGCATTCCCCACCGCACTTTTCCTCGAAGATGGCCATCCTTCGAGCAAAATGGTGACCCTTTTCCTCAACTTCACCAATAAGTCCCTCCTTACCGTGCCACCGTGGTCACACTCGACACCGCAGCAAAGCTCGCGAACGACCTGCCAGACGTGACCGTCGGCACGCAGTACGGCAATCGCACGTTTCTCGTCGGCAAGAAGGCCTTTGCGTGGGACCGGCCGTTCAGCAAAGCCGATCTGCGCCGCTTCGGTGATGCGCCGGTCCCGTCGGGGCCGATCTTTGCCGTTCGCGTTGCGGACCTGCATACGAAGGAGCTGCTGCTCTCGGCGGGCACACGCGGCGTGTTCACGATTCCGCATTTCGATGGTCATCCGGCCGTGCTGATCCAGCTCGACAAGGTAGCGCTGCGCACATTGCGGCAGCTGGTCACCGATGCATGGTTGGCAAGCGCCACGCCGAAGATCCTGGCCGCCCACCGCAAGTCGCCGCGGGCGTGATTTCGACCGCGGCGGCGGCGTCAGTGCGCATCAGTGTGCGCAGTTGCCGCAGCAACCACCCAGAACGGCGAGCTCATGCTGGCTCATGCCCAGGCGCAACACCAAGCTCCTTCGCGATCGTGCTCATCGTGAATGTCGAGTATGCCACACGGTGCCACTCAAGGTTGGCGACGAGACGCGCCTTCCATTCCCCGAGTTCCTCGAGCAGCCGGGCACGTACTTTCTCGTATTCGTCGCCGTCCTCGAACTCGTGCACGAACGGGCGGCCATCTTTGTAGCCGTACAACAGTTGCGCCGCCTCGACATCGTGCAGGAAGTCCGGGGCCTCAACCAGGATGTGCTCGCGATAGCGCTCCTCGAAAGCCTCGAGATAGCCATCGAGGTAGCTGACAAGAAAGTGGAAGTCCTCCCGGGAAAACTCCTCTTCGACGAAGTCGATCCATCCTCGGGCATCGTCGGATTCTGCACCGCGACGGAACAACTTCACCCTGAGCCCGCCCTTCCAGTCCCCGACCAGCACGACATAGTCGCCGCTCCTCCCCTGTTTGCTCGTCACCATGCGGAAGGGAAAGCAGAACGACGACTTGTAGGTGTCCAACACCGCTCCGCTATCGCCAAAACGCTGGCACATCATCAGGAAGAACCGCGGCAAGCTGAGGGGACGCGGCACCCGGCGCGGCGAATGCCACTGCATCCAGAACAGATCGTCTTCCTCCACCAGTACGGCATCGAGGCCTAGAGCATCGAGCGCTCGATCATCTACTCGGGTCAACGTGAACTCAGCGGTGCCTCTCCTCACGACCAACGGTTGTTGCTTCTTCATGTCCTTGTCCTTCGTCGGGATCGCATCCGGAGCAAGCAACCGCGCCGCTCCTTATGGAGTGGGGATTGCCACGCGCATTCCTGACAGGAATCTCGAAGAACTTGGCCAGTCCCCCGCAAATTGACGATCTTGGCCAGTGCTGGCGCGCCCCAGGCATCACACCACGGACCACAAGGTCGATCCTTCGTTGTCAGCATTGGCCGCGGGATCGCCGATACGCCAGACCCGCACGACGATCGTTGCGGAGCCAATCCGCAAACTCTTCGATCGTGTGTGCCAGGCCGCCCCGAAGGGGTGGCAGACCGTACTGCTGTGCTTGTGTGGGTACTGTCGATCGGCGTCGGCCTGATCGCATTGGCCGTCGTTTTGGGGGCATTTCATCGATAGCCCGCCAATCCACGCCAACCATTGGACCTTCGGCCCCAAAAGCTGCGGAGCGACAGCGTCCCCCGTGATTCGTTACTCAGCGGGGCTTGCCAAGGTCAAGATCGAGCCGCTCCGGCTCGTCGCGGCCGACCGTCCAACTCCTCCAGAGGTAGTGCGTGTCGTCGGGAGTGGCGATTCCAGCCAGGTCGTAGCGCAGGCCCTCATACAGCGGCAGCGTGAACGTGCCATCGGCGCCGCTCTCC
>JADZDL010000057.1 GCA_020851075.1 Planctomycetota bacterium
GCAGCATGACGTTGCTCGCGAGTGCGGCGGGTGCGCCGGTCTGTGTGTGTGTCGTGCCCGCCAAGAACGATCCGCGCGTGGCCTTGCCGGCGCAGAGCCCGCTGCATCTGGAGCGCCGCGAACTCGGGGGCCTCGTGCTGTATTCGCTGTCGCGCCTGCCGCGAACGACCGCGCTCGACGCGTTCGTGTTGCCGTAGTTGCAGTCAGGAAGGAGTGTCGGCTGCGTCCAGGAAACGCACGGCGGCAGCATTCTGCCTGGGGGCTCGGTGGGAGGAATTCCGCACGCAGCGTGCGACTTTCGCGAAGTGCAGGCCTAGGTGCTGTTGAAGGCGAACGAACCCCATTCGCCAAAGGAGATCGATATGAAGCCTGCCCACTCGTTCCTCTCGCTGCTCCTCCTGTCCAGCATGCTTGCGGCCCCCGTTCCCGCCCAGGGATCGGAGCACGCGCCGGCGCCGCAGCCCGTGCTCACGATCGACCTGCACAAGGAAGCTGCTGCCTTCCACGTCGCGGGGCCCAAAGGCGTGTTCCTCGGCGGTGTGATCCTGTCCCTGTCCGGCGACGTCGTCCACTACTTCCAGGGCCTGCCGCCGCTGCTCGCGGACTTCGTCGTGCTCGGCGTCGGCGCTGCGTATGGCGAATACGTGATCACCATTCCGCAGAGCAGTTTGCCGGCTGGGGTGCTGATCCACGCGCAGGGCGTGGTCGCGGACCTTGTTATCCAATCGACGGATGTCGCGAGTCTGTCCATCGATCCGATCGGTCGCTGAACACGGCCGCGCACCATCGCGTGCGTTCACTGGCTCCTCGCCACGGGCTTATTGCCAGTTGTAGCGCACGCGATAGGTAACGACCTGTTCGGTGTTTGCGGGCACCTGCACGCGGAACTCGATCGATTGCGCATCGGTCTTCAGGAACTCGTGGGACTTCTGGATCACCTTCCAGTTGACCCACCGGTAGAGCCCCTCGGCGATGCGCACTTCAACCGGTTCTGCTTTGCGGTTGCGCACGCGGATTTCGAATTCCTCCTCCATCTGCCGATTGCCATTGTCGCCGACGTAGTCGGTGCGCTTGCGTTCGCCGACGAGGTCAAACGCGTCGCCTGTGTAGATGCGGACACGTTCGTCCCTCGGGGTGTGGTCGATCAGATTCTCGCCAGTGAACTCGAGTCGGCCGTCGGCATCGTCGCGGCGATAGAAACGCGTCTTGCCGCGCGGTAGTGGCAAGCCGAGGCCATTGGTCTGCGAGTTCTCGAACTCACGCATGACCCAGACCTTCGGGTTGGATTCGGTGCCGTATTCGGGTTGGTTGCGAATCGCATCGAGGTTCCAGCCGCGGTAATTGCGCAGCGACGCGCCGTTGTAGACGTAGATCGTCTTCGCCTTCACGCCGGTGGCGCGCACGAACTCGACCTGCTTCTGCTGGCGATCGCGCAACGTCGTCGGCAGCGGCAGGGAGTAGAGGTGGAACTCGTCAAACGCCTTCTCGGTGACCTCTGGTGCCCTGCTCTCCGGTACGGCACTCAACGCATCCCACATCTCGGGACCGCCCCTTGGTTGGTTGGGATCGATCTTGTTTACGTCGCCCGCCATGAGCTTGATGGTGGCCTGTGGGAACACCTTGCCCGATTGGTTGTCGATCGTGACCCAGCCGACGATGTCCATCGTGTCGCCGTGTTCGGGCGCGATGAGGTTGTAGGAAGCATCCCAACTCATGCCGCCGGTCACGTAGCTGACTTCGGCATCTAGCTTCGCGGCCTCGTTGGCGTGAATGCGCCACTCGAGCGTCGGCATCAGCACCGCGTCGTCGGTCAGCGCGGGGAACAGGGGTTGCCCTGGCAACGAGAAGCGCAATTTGCCGCCGACTTCGACGATCGGTGAACCTGCCCCGTTGCTGTAGTCCCCGAGCGCACTCTGCCGCATGGCGAACTGATTGCCGTACCGTTGGCCAGCGCCGTAGTTCGGCTGGTAGCCGGAGCGAATGACCTTGCCGCGCACCGTGCTCTCGCGCCCGTCGCGATCCATGACCAGGAACTCGATCTCCTTGCCTTCATAGCGCGACAGCATCAAACCCTGCGAGATCGTGTCGGCGCGGTAGTTCTGTTCGAGCACCGCGAGCGTCACCTTGCCGCTCGGGTCGCGCAAGACGACGGAGTCGGGTTCGAGGTGCGTCGTCACACCGACGAACTGCACGTCATTGGCGCCCGGCTTGAGGTCGAGCGTCATGCGATCGCGCACGACGGCGAAGTTCTGGTTGTAGATGGTGAGGGCCGGGCCTTGGGCGGCAAGAGCCGCGGTCAGGGCCGCGGCGACGACGAACGGATGTGGGTTGGACATTGGGGGGCGCGGGAACGTGGTGGGGTGGGGGCGGTTCCTGGCTCGAGCGGAGATTCAGCGAGGTGTCTCGGATTGGCCCCGCACCCATTCGAAGGCGATCTGGTGGCGCGGCGTATGGTAGTCGGGTTGGTCTTGGTCTGGCGGATTCCAGGTGAACTCGACTTTGTCGGCGACGACACGCAGCTGTTCGAATTGGCCGTGCCTGCGGTTCCACCGGAACCTGCCGACCAGTTGCCCTTTGGATTGGAACATCCACGCGGCGCTCGCGCGTCGACCAGCTTCCTCGGATCTGGTTGGAGTGAGGGCGAAAGACCCCTGCAGGGTTCCTACCACGTATTGATCTTCGATCGCCTCGGGACGGAGAGTCAGTTCTCCAGTGATCGAGGCATCGTCGAGGCGCGTGTCGACTCCTCCGCGAGGCACCATCGCGCCGGCAAGTTCGCGGAAGGCCGCCTCAGGCAACTTCGACGGAGTGCCGAGTTCAACGATGTTTTGGGTCCACGTCGTGAGAGCAGGAGTACTGATCAGCGCGAGCTGCGATCCGTGCAGATCGTCGTACATCCGGTAGCTGTTGCGCACGAAGACTCGGAAGCCCTGTTCGCCCGTGCGAGGCTCCGGCCATCGCGGGCATGCAGAGGCGATGTAGGTGACGAGCGCATGCTGCGGATCCCATAGATCGCGCCAGGATTGGGGAAGTTCGTCGTTGGTCGCCCGAAGTGCTATCGAGCCGTAGTGGCGAAATAGACGCAGCGCCGAGTCTGCGCGGCGAAACGGTGCCGTGTATTGGCTGCACTGGGGCGAATAGCCCGTGGCTTCCGAACCATTGAGACTCAGGAACACCGTGCCGATCTTGCCTTCTGCGGTGATGAAAGCTTCGCGTTCACCACCCTGGAACAGGTCGGTGTCGCCGGTAGCGAAAGATCGCAGTGTCTGTGCGTCGCGCGGATCGTGCATGCACTCCGGCGTGTTCAGTGCCGAGATGTGCACGGGGATGAAGTTCGTTTGCAGCTGAGCAATGACACACGGGTCGGAGAGCAGACCTGCTCTCACGGCA
>JADZDL010000058.1 GCA_020851075.1 Planctomycetota bacterium
CACAACCTCCGAGAAGAAGCCACCATGCACCTCAGCACGCTCAGCATCCTGTTGGCCACGGCCACGACCGCGTTCGCCCAGAACGACTTCAACCTCGACAAGACGACCCCGGGAACGCTCGGCAGCTTCCTCGGCCTGCAGGTCTCGGCAGCGCCCGCCTCGGCCCTCGGCATGGTCATGCTCTCGTTCTCCGGCGGCCCGACGGCCATCTCGGCCTTCGACCCAGCGGACTCGCGCAGCGTGCAGGTCGGCCTCGACCTGTCCGCGACGTGGTCGTTCACGGTGATGAGCCCGACGGGTGCGGCGAGCATCAACCTCGGCTTGCCGAGTGACCCTTCGTATGCCGACCTGCGCCTGCACTGGCAGGTCGCGACCCTCGCCACGAGCGGCCCGACCCTGGTCGGCCAGATCAGCAATGACGTGGTCACGCAATGCAGCGTCGCCGGCACGAGCTTGCCCGCCCCGGCCAACCTCACCGCCGCGCGCGGCTTCGCGGTGAGCCTCTTCGATCGCAACAACAACGCGGGCGCGGGTGACGTGCTCATCGCCGGCGGTGGTGCTGGCACGCTGACGGCCGCCACGGGCCTCGCGTCGACCGAACTCTGGGACTTCCGCCACATGCGCCGCCAGGCCGGCCCGAACATGACGGTGGCCCGCGCGCTGCACCTCGGCATCGAACTCAACGACGGCCGCGTGCTCATGATCGGCGGCGCTGACGCCACCGGCACGGTGCTCGCTTCCTGCGAACTTTATAGCCCGACAACCAACTCGTTCACCGCCACGGGCAGCATGGCGACGGCGCGCGTCCTGCACGCCGCCTGCCGCCTCGCCGATGGCCGCGTGATGGTCGCTGGCGGCACGTCGAGCCTCGTCGACACCACGACCGCGATCACGAGCACGCTGAACAGCGTCGAGATCTGGAACCCCACCACCGGCCAATGGACGGCCGGCCCCAACCTCGGTGGCCGCCGCCTCGCCCCCGCCCTCACCCTGCTCTCGACGAACCAGGTGATGGTCTCGGGCGGCGTCGAAGTCGGCTTCCTGTTTGGCATCCCGATCTCGGCCGTGAGCACGACCGCGGTGCAACGCTGGAACCCCGCTTCGCCAAACGCCTGGTCGAGTGGCGCCGCCATGAGCCAGGGCCGCGCCGGGCACCAGTACAACCAGGTCACGCTCAACGACGGCCGCGTCCTGATGACCGGCGGCACGCTCGTTCCCAACCTGCTCGGCGCCGCCAACGCCACGCCGATCAGCGGCGCGGAGCTCTACAACCCGACCACCAACACCTGGGCCACGGCCAATATGAACACGCCGCGCGCGCTGCACTCGGCCACCAAGCTCAGCGACGGCCGCGTGGTCGTCTGCGGTGGTGCGCAGGGCACGCTGACGACGCCGGTCTCCATCGACGGTGTCGAGGTGTTCAACCCGGCGACGAACGGCTGGACGGGGCTCGCGCCGTTGACCGCGCCGCGCGCAGGCCAGAGCGCCGCGTTGCTGCCTGATGGCACGGTGGTGCTGTTTGGCGGCCAGGGTGCAACGGCGACGGTCAACACGATCGAGACGCTGCGCTTCTGATGCGTTCGGACCGCGGGCTCGCGTTCGGCTAGAAGCCGCGCGGAATGTTCCCGAGTAGCACGAGCACGAGCAGGACGACGAGCCTCCCCCGCTTCCTGCGGCGCTTCGACCACCACCAACCGGCCAATCGGTTCTTCGGAACCCCCGGCCATTTGCAGCGCAGGATTGAACGCTGAACGGTGGTGTGCAACCGGGCCAGGCACCGGCCAGCCCACGGCCAGCCCCCCCCATCTGCCGGCGTCGCGTCAAACACGCGACTAACGAGAGCCCCCCCGTAGCCGCGACAGGCTTAACAGCCCTCGCAGGTAGGATTCCGCGAACTACTCCCCATTTGCCTCTCCCTGGCCTGGACACCCGAGCGCCACCGCGCAGCAGGCGCCAACAACACCCGCATACCACCACTGCGTCACGCCACCCGAATGCCATGGTCCGAGACATCCACATGGTCTTGGGTCGTGAATATGCACTATATTGAGTGCCAAGAACATTCCGGCCAACAGAAGGCCCAGCAACAATGGCCATCTGGCACCCGTTACTATCAAACCTACCCCAACCAACGACTCCACTACAAGGCCAGAGTAGTAGGCCCATATCGGAAGCCAAGAGTTTTGGTTGTGCACAAAAGCAACTTTCAGCAGAGAGGCGACAACAAGAAGGACGCCAGCCCCGATACGAGACCCCCTGCCGACCAAGCACTCCATCCTATTCATTGGAGCGTAATAACCAGGGGAGACACGGTCTTCTCAGTGACAATCACAGCCCGCTCAAGCGTCACAACGCGACCACGCAACAACATTTGCACACGGAAGACCACACTGATTCCCATGGGAAGCCAAGCACGGCTTGGCCTTTCTTCCCCAGAACAGTTCACCATTTGCATCAGCTGCCCGCCGTCCACAACATCCACAGTTCAACGGAACGGCTTCGGCGCGGAGAGACCTTCGTGCATAACCTGCACGACACACTCAACCTCTCTAACCGCTATGGATGATGACACGTGCACTTGCGTTGTTGCCCCCCCTGGGCTGACAGTTGCCTCCACAGGCGTGATTGTAACGTATGATGTCACACCGCGCGCATCAGGAGATACTGCCATACCGTACTGGCCGCTGGGCACTCGCCTTTGTTCGCCCGGTCGAATCGGAACAGAAATGGTGCCATGCTCACCGCATGATTGCGTGGCAACCAGAGGGACAATGGCACCGCTGTCAGACTCGACATTTAGTATACCTGTCTGATCGCTGCCCCTCTCAGCAACCTTCAAGACGTGTGCCTCAACGAGATCCAATGCGGAGACAACTGGAACTGTAATTGCACGCCATCCGTTGTGGCGTAGAAAAACCGTCACCTGCACCTCCTCAACGGGCTCCGGCGGCACCCAGGCGGCCGCTATCGCTGTTGGATGCTTCGCCATAACCTCTGCGCGTAGCTCACTAAGAGCCGCAACCAATCCGTAAGCCATGATAGTCGCACTATGTCTCTTTGCAAACCAGTGCCAGACCACTTCATCTCCCTCAACTTGAACGCAAGCAATCGCCGGTTTCGCAAGGACAACTGTCATCCCGACATCATCGGGAACCAGACACTCACCTGGGCTTCGCGGCTTCTTGAGATCCGGGTGCGCAAGGGTCATTTCGCGCGGCAAATACTGCCGACTACGAACAGTGCAGTAGTAACCACCCCTAGGGAGGTCCCCGAATTTCGCAACCCCCTCCGAACTCGATTCGGCTTCAAACAACACTGGCTTGGGGCCTGCCACCTGCTCCAAGCAGACTCTTACTCCGGTGAGTGCCTCCCCCTGGGTGTCGACTACCGTGACGCGAAACTCACACTTCGCTTGGAGAGTCACTAGCACGCGCCCTTTCTCTGGAATGAGAGCGGCTTTGGCGTCAAAGAACCCGGGGCGGGTTACTACGACAACCCTCTGGGCGGCGTCGAACACCTTGAAGCTATAGCAACCCAAGGAGTCTGTCACGCCAAGGCTCCTGCCGTTTTCTTGCAAGAAAGCGCCCGGCATTGGCTGCCCGGCCTCGTCTTGAACCATTACTTCGCAAGACAAATGGGGGCCTTCCCTGGACAGAGTCTCTATGGCACCGGAGGTCGCGGGGGCAACATCAGCAGCGGCGGGTTGGTGAGCCACCAACTTGGACGGAGACTGCCCCGCATCTGCCCCATCGTGCAACAGGCCAAAAGCGACAAGCGCCAACAAGGCCACAAGCAATATTGCTAGTGCTACAATGCCCCATCCGTTATTCATGATACCACGAAAACCACGTCACTTGTTGAACGAGAGATTGGCACCCAAGGCCTGCTACTTGCACAGGCACGGAACCCAGACCGGCCCAGCCACACCATTGATGTGCGGCGGCGCCCCGTTAGGCTTGCACTTGCCGTTTGGCACGGCAGTGCAATTCGCATCCTGGTTGATGCAGCCATAAGTGAGAACCGTGGGCGGAGTCGTGGCAAAATCAACCTCGAAGTAACCTTGGCAGGCTCCGGATCCTCCGGCCGAGCACTTGCATATCATCTTTGCCTGGGTCGCACCTTCAGGAGTCCCGGGGATCGGCTCGTAGCTGCACGTGTAGCTCCCGCATGTGACATTGACACACGAAACCAAGAACCGCTCACCATTCCACGTGCCTTGGATGTCGCAGGCGGGCGGTGCGGGAAGCAATCCAATCGTCGGCGCGACTAGGAAAGCAAAGGCTACTACCAAGTTAACAGGATTCATGGGGGCTCCGATTTTCTTATGCAGGGGGCAGAGACCGTGAACTCGACATCTGTATGGTCGTTTAAGGGGCTGGGGGTCGGCGAAGTTTCTTTCCAAGCCAACGCTGCAGTCGCCTCCGGCTCTCGTGCACCGTCTTCGCATTGAGGTCAAGTGCCTGCGCGATCTTTTTGGTTCCGCGATGGCCACTTACGATCGAATTAAGGATGCGGCTCCAGGCTTCGGTCGGCTTCCAGCCCGCCTGCCGGAGCATACCCCGCCAATCCATTGTATCGATTCTGTCTAACGGTAAGGCTGGCAACTTGTCCAGTTCTGCATCCAGGCTCTCTCTCCTGCGGCGACGCCTGCGAACCTCATCGATCCAGCGCCTCTTGACGAACGATACGCCGAAAGCAACAAAATCCTTGATTCGCCCCTTACTCGCAAGGGGGAGCATGCACAGGGCCGCGTCCTGGACGGCATCCTCAAGCCACTCGCGACGAGCGCCCCGCAAGCTGGCCGAGCGGTTCTTGATCTCCTGCGTGACACCCCGCCAATCGATCTCGGGGCTCGGGGCTCGGGGCTCGGGGCTCGGGGCTCGGGGCTCGGGGACGCACTCACTCATCTAACCTCCTCTACTGTGAGGCTAGAGTCTAGCTGCCGTGACATCGTTGGCAACCGCCCCTACCGTGAGAGATTCCGACTGTTGTCTGGCAAATGCGAAAGCTCAAGACCAATAACCCAATGGACGCAGTGAGCGGCCTCCACTACGCCCCTTCTGGCCCTTGCACCACCTACGTGGTGACGCCGCTCGCTCCAAACCAGATGTGTGAATCCGTGGCCGACGACGGCTACACGCGCCGCGACGGATCGTTCGACCTCACAGACTTGCCTACGATCGAGACGCTGCGCTTCTGATGCGTTCGGACCGCGGGCCCGCGTTCGACTAGAAGCCGCGCGGAATGTTCCCGAGCAGCACGAGCACGAGCAGGACGACGAGCACGACGCCGAGGAAACCGCTCGGGCCGTAGCCCCAATTGCGGGAATGCGGCCATCTCGGCAAGCCACCGAGCAGGAGCAGGAGTACGACGATCAGTAGGATCAGGCCCATGAGAAACCTCGCTTAGGGATGAGGGTTGCGGAAGGTGCGACGCTTCAGAACGTCAAGCCAAGGGCCAGCGTGTAGACGAACGCACCGTCGTGCCAGCCGTTGTCGACATCGCTGATGTCCTCGAATTGGATGGCGTACTCGGCCATCGCGAGCACGTACGCATCCCGCTTCACGAACCACTTCACACCACCTTCGGTGGCTGCGTTCCAGGAATCGACGACGGTGTCGCCATAGAGGCGGCCGAAGTTCACGCCGAGGAATGGCACCACCGGCCCAGTGGCGAAGTTGACGTCGAAGGCCACCGCCGTGGCGCCGTTCTTGATGTTCTGGCTGCCGCGACTATCGCTGACCAACAGGGACTGTCGCACCGAAAGCTCGAGGTTGTCCGTCAGCAGGTAGCCGAGGCTGGCCGTCGCCGCGACATTGCCGCCGTTCCAATTGCGACTGCTGCCACCGGTGCCACCAAGTTGCAGATCCCAATCGCCACTCCGGAAGCCGTAGTAATCGTCGGCAGCCGCCACGATGGGAAGGATCGCCGGAACGCGCATGTCAGGCATGACGGCGGGAGCAGTCCACGGTGCCGATGCTGGAGCCGGCGCGGCGTCGGTCTCTGCGACGGTTGGCGCAATCGTCGGCAGCGGCACAATCGGTGGGGACTTCCGCGGCACCGACCCGACGCTTGCGCAAGCACCAAGAAGAGAGACGGAGACCAGGCTGGTGCCGAGAAGGCGCAAACGGCTCGTTGGATGGTTCATGTTGAATCCACCGCCAAGCAATCGGCATGCCCGAGCTGGCCAATCGTGAATTGGCAGCAATCGGCCTGTCTGGGGCCATCCCCGCGGCCTCGCCGTCGGCAGATTGTGCAATTGACCGGAGAATCGGCAATGCGCGTTCGCTGGCAAGCTCGCGCCAGCGCCAGCGCTGAGTAGACTGCCGCGCGCGTGAACTTGACTCCGACTCAACGCCGATGGGCCTGGAACGCGCTGTGGCTGGCGCTCGCCGTGTTCCTCGTCTTGCGCGCCACGAGCCGCCGCGAAGAACGCGGGGTCATTCTCTCGCATCTCGAGTTCGGTCGGCGACTCCTACACGGCGTCGACGTCTACGGCCCGGATCCCTCCGAACCCGCAAACGCGCCGAGACCGCTGCACGCGCCGTATCCACCGTCGTTCGGCCTGCTCACGGCGCCGTTCGCGGTCCTCGACGACACGCTCGGCACGCGCCCGGCGCGCGCGGCGTGGGCGCTGCTGCAGATCGGCTGCCTGATGGCGGCGGCGCTATCGCTGCGCCGCCTCACGCTCGAACGGGCTCCGCCGGGTGCTAGCACGCATTACTGGAACATCCTCTGGGCGTTGATGTTCGCCCTCGGCGCACGCTTTGTCTTGCGTGACACGCACGGCGGCGGCGGCAATGTCATCAACCTCGCGCTGTGCCTGCTGGCGTTCACCGCCGCCGAACGTGGCCACGAAGGGCGCGCGGGCCTGTGGCTCGGCATCTCGCTCGCGACCAAACCGACCCAATTGTGGCTGCTGCCCGTGTTCTGGCTGCTCGGCAGGCGCCGCACCGTCGGCGCCACGATCCTCACCGGCCTTGGCTGCGTCTTGCTGTCGCTGCTGCTGCAGCGTTTCGACTTCGGCCCGTGGTATCGCTGGATCGAAGGCAGTTGGCGCATCGGCACGCAGACCGATGCGTTCGCCGTGCCAGCGCTCGACTTCCCGGCGTTTGAATGGATGAACCAATGCCTGCGCTGCGCCGTCGCGCGCTGGTTTGGCACCGTACCGCCCGAGTTCGCCGCCAGAGTCGCCTGGGGTGTGATGCCGGGCCTCGGCCTGTCGCAGGACGCCGTCACGTGGATCACGCGCGTGCTGTCGTTGGGTGGCCTTGCGCTCGTGCTGGGCACCGCGTGGCGAACGCGCCGCGTGCCAGAAGCGCGGCTGTGGGTGTTTGCGAGTGCGCTCGTGCTGTCGGTGCTGCTGAGCCCGTTGAGTTGGAAGGCGCACCACATGGCGCTGCTGCCGGCGTTGTTCCTGCTCGTGCAGCGGGCAGGTGCGCAGAGTGGGACCGCGCGAACGCGCTGTGTGTGGCTCTTGGTGGCGTGGGCCGTGTTCTGCCTGCCGGGCAAGGAACTGATCGGCAACAACGGCGACGAATGGCAGAACAGCCTCTACGTCATCACGATCTGGGATGCCGTGCTCGTCGTGCTGTGCACGAGGTCAGCGAGGGCTGCGGCGCGCGAGCACGAAGAGCCCGCGGCGCGCCATTCGATCCGCTAGCGGAGCCGGTAACCCCAGGGGTTCGAAGTCGCGTTCGAGCAGTCGCTGCGCCTCCTGCGATGCCGGGCGCTGGCTCTTGCCGCGCAGCACGACAAACTGCACTTCGGGCGGCGCGGCCATCGCCGCCAGCTGTTCGGCCGTGAAGTGGCGCGGCGGCAGTGGCGGCAGACCCGCGTAGTAGACGACACGCGTCGCATCGCCGGTCACCGTGCGGCCCGGCTGCAGTTGCGTTGCCAGCCACAAGCCAAGCTCGCGGTCCGCGCCGCGCAGGGGATCGGGCGAAGCCTGCAGCGCCGCACCAACACCGAAGGCGAGTGCGAGCGCGAGCAGCACGATGCGCCACGTGCGCGGCAATCGCGCGAGCACGACCGCCGCGAGCACGGTGACCTGCACCACCGCGGAGACGAAGAAGCGCCGCCGCACGACGAACGTGCAGACGACCGCGATCTGCAGGGCGATGCCCCAGCCGAGCACTGCCGGGCCCGGGGCGCGCGCGCCATCGCGTTGGCGCAGCGAGCGCAGGAGCCCGAGTGGCAACAGCCCAGCGAGCAGGAACGCTTCGAGCCACGCGGCGGGCACGGCGAGCAGGTTCAGGAGCACTTCCCCGCGCCCCGGCAGGTCGTCGCGCTGTTCGTGGAAGCCGTGGATCGGCAACGGATCAAACCCGTGCCCCGCGGTCCAACGCGCGATGCCGAGCAGCAAGACGCCCGCCAGCGCCGGCAAGAATGCGCGCCACGCGCCCCACTGCCGCGCCAGCACGAACGCCGCGGGCAGCAGCAGGCCTTCGGGCCGGATCCAGAACGCCACGCCGGCCCAGATGCCAAGCCGCCACCACTGCGCGCGCAAACCGGCGAGCAGGCCGAGCGCGCCCGCGAGCAGGAACGGCGCTTCGCTGAAGTTCTCGGCGGCGAGGCGAGTGAGGAGCGGTGAGGTCGCAAACAGCAGTGCGGCGAGGAGGCCAGCGCCCGGGGCCAGCCGTTCGGCGAGGCGCGCAATCGGCCACAGGGCGGCCGCCAGGCACAACGCCGAGAGCCCGATGCCCACCCATTCGGGATCGCCGCCCAAGGCAATGCCGGGCGCGCACAGCAAGGGGTAGCCCGGCGGAAACACCGAAGACCACGCTGCGTGCCATTCGCCGGCCGCGAACTGCTGCGCGATCCACAGGTACGACACACCATCCTCGGCGGGCAGCGGTGTGCGCAGCGCCTGGAGTACCACGCCGAGCCCAAGCAGGGCCGCGAGCCAGGGCAGGACGCGGCGCGCCAAGGGTGGCAGTGGCGGCCGGGGCGTGAGCGAGTGTGCGGAGTTCGAAGGCATCGCGGGCCGCGGCATCTTCGCCGAGCAACGGCCGAAGACCACCCGCGACTATCGCTCTTCGCGCACGACCGGGTTCCGCAGCACGCCGAGGCCCTCGACCTCGACCTCCATCACATCGCCAGGGACCACCGGCCCCACCCCTTCGGGCGTGCCCATCGCGATCAGATCGCCGGGCCGCAGCGTCGTGCACTGCGCCATCGCCACGAGCGCCGCGGCGATCGGGAACACCATGTCCTTGGTGCGCGCTTCCTGCCGGATCGCGCCGTTCACGCGCATCACGATGCGGCGATCGCTGGCGTCAAACGCGTCCGCGGGCACCACGAACGGCCCCACCGGGCAGAACGTGTCGAGCGACTTGCTGCGCAGCCACGGGTACTTCTGGTCGCGGTCGGTGCCCTGCAGCTTGCGCGCCGTGAC
>JADZDL010000059.1 GCA_020851075.1 Planctomycetota bacterium
CCTGTCGACGATCCGGGACCGCCTGCCGGCCGGCGTCCAGCCGAAGCTAGGCCCGGACGCCACGGGCGTCGGTTGGGTCTACCAGTACGCGCTCGTCTCCGATCGCCACGACCTCGCCGAACTGCGCACGATCCAGGACTACTACCTGCGCTACCCGCTCAGCTCGGTCGAAGGCGTCTCCGAGGTCGCGAGCTTCGGCGGGTTCGTCAAGCAATACGAGGTGCTGCTCGACCCGGAACGTGTGCGAGCGTTCGGTGTCTCGGTCACCGCCGTTGCGGCGGCGATCGAATCGAGCAATCGCGACGTCGGTGGTTCGGTCGTCGAACGCTCTGAGCAGGAGTACATGGTGCGGAGCCGTGGCTACCTGCACGGAGTCGACGACCTCGCCAAGGTGCCGGTCGGCCTCGGTGCCAACGGCACGCCCGTCTTGCTCGGGCAGATCGCCGAACTGCGCGTCGGCGGCGAGGCGCGCCGATCGGTCGGGGATCTCGACGGCAAGGGGGAAGCCGTCGGCGGCGTGGTCGTCGCGCGCTTCGGCAGCAACGCCTTCCAGGTCATCAAGGATGCCAAGGCGCGTCTCGAAGAGCTGAAGCCTGGGCTGCCCGAGGGCGTGCGCATCGTCCCGACCTACGACCGCTCGCTCGTCATCCAACGTGCGGTCGACACACTGCGTGACGCGGTCTTCGAGGAACTGATCGTCACGGGCCTCATCTGCCTCGTGTTCCTCGCCCACGTTCGCTCGGCGATTGTCGCGCTGATCATCCTGCCGATCGGCCTGCTCGTCGCGATGCTGCTGATGACGCTGCTCGGCATCAACGCGAACATCATGTCGATCGGTGGCCTCGCCCTGGCGATCGGTGTCATGGTCGACAGCTCGGTGGTGCTGGTCGAGAACGCGCACAAGCATCTGCAGCGGGCGCGCGACCTGTTCGAGAAGAGCGGTGTGCCCATGCCGCCGCAGCCGGAGATCGTGCTCGCCGCAGCGAAGGAGGTGGCACCGAGCCTGTTCAGCTCGCTGCTGATCATCACGGTCGCTTTCTTGCCGATCTTCGTGCTGGGCGGTGAATCGGGCCGCATGTTCAGTCCGCTCGCGTGGACCAAGACCTTCGCGATCGGCGCGGCCGCCATCCTGGGCATCACGGTGGTGCCGGCCCTCATGGTCTGGTTTCTGAAGGGCCGCATCCCGCGCGAAGAGAGCAACCCGGTCAACCGGCTCAGCGAGGCCGTCTACGAGCCGTTCTTCTGGATCTGCCTGCGGCACCCCTTCGCGACGCTGTTGTGTGTGCTGCTGCTCGGTGCTTCGGCAATTTACCCGGCGACGAACCTCGGCTCCGAGTTCATGCCGAAGCTAGACGAGGGCGACTTGCTCTACATGCCGACGACGAGCCCGAGCGTCTCGGTCGGCAAGGCGCGCGAGATCCTGCAGCAGACAGACAAGCTGATCGCGTTGGTGCCCGAGGTTCGCACCGTGCACGGCAAGATTGGCCGCGCCGAGACCGCGACCGATCCGGCTCCGCTGTCGATGGTCGAGACGGTCGTGCAACTCGAGGCTGACCGCAGCAAGTGGCGAACGCGAGCGGTAGATCGGTTCTGGCACGGCTTCCCGGGTTGGTTGTCGTGGCTGTCGTGGCCGTTCGAGCACACGTTCTGGCCCGACCGGCGGCCGATCACGATGGAGGAGTTGAAGTTCGGCTGGTCGGAGCCGGACGGCAGCCACCACCCAGGGCTCGACGAGATCGTGCGCCTGCCCGGGATGGCCAATGCGTGGCCCTACCCGATCGAGAACCGCATCAACATGCTGTCGACTGGCATCAAGACGCCGGTCGGCATCAAGCTGTTCGGGCCGGATCTCGCCGTCTTGAACGATCTGGCACAGCGCACCGCCGCGGCTGTGCAGGGTGTGCGCGGCACCACGAGCGCCTACGCGGAGAACAACCTCGGTGGGCTCTACCTCGACATCGCCGTCGATCGAGCAGCCGCAGCTCGCTTCGGCATGACCACGGGCGACGTGCAGATGGTCATCCAGACCGCGATCGGCGGCATGCCGGTCAGCACCGCGGTCGAAGGACTCGGCCGCTTCCCGATCAACCTGCGTTACGCCCGCGAACGTCGCGACGACCTGGACTCGTTGCGCGGCGTGTTGATCGACACGCCCGCTGGGCAGCGGATTCCGCTCGGCGAGCTTGCGGCGTTGAGCCACGTCTCCGGCCCGCCGATGCTGCGGAGCGAGAACGCGCAGCGCACGGCCTGGGTCTACGTCGACCTCGCCAACCGCGACCTCGGCGGGTTCGTCGCGGAAGCGCGCGACGTCGTCGAGCGCGCGGTGCCGCTGCCTGCGGGCTACAGCCGCGTCTGGTCCGGCACGTTCCAGTACTTGCAGGAGACCGAGGAGCGGCTGTGGCTCGTGCTGCCCATCACGGGGCTCCTGATCGTGCTGCTGCTGTATCTCGCCAACGGCTCGTGGTTCCGCGTGTGCGTGATCCTGCTCGCCGTGCCGTTCTCACTGATCGGCGCGTTCTGGTTCCTGTGGGCGTTGGACTACGACATGAGCCTTGCTGTCTGGGTCGGCATCATCGCGTTGCTCGGCGTCGACGCGGAGACCGGGCAGGTGATGCTGCTCTACCTCGACAGCGAGTTCGATCGCGCGAAGTCGGAAGGGCGCATGCGAACGACCGGCGACCTGATGACGGCGATCCACGCCGGAGCCGTGAAACGCATCCGTCCGAAGACCATGACCGTCGCGACCGACATGATCGGTCTGCTGCCGCTTCTGTGGGCGACCGGGACCGGGGCCGACGTCACCCGACGGCTCGTCGCACCGCTGATCGGCGGCATCACCGTGAGCTTCCTGATGGAGCTGCTGGCGTACCCGGTGATCTTCTACTTGTGGCAGCGTTGGCGGATGCGGGGCCAGTTGGAGGTGGCCGCATGAAGGTCGTTCTCATGGTGTTGGCACTGGCCTTGGCCGGGTGTGTCATGCGGCCCGAAGGCGAGCAAGCGGAGCGCGACCGAGTGGCTGCCGCCGGAGTCGCATTCCACAAGCCGTTTGCGGAGCGAGAGCTTCCTGATCTGGCCCAAGGAGCAACGCTTTCTGAGTTCCTGGCGCACGCCGAACAGGCCAACGGCGCACTGGAAGCGGCCTTCCATACCTGGGAAGCGGCACTCGAGAAGGTGCCCCAGGCCAGCACGCAGGCAACTACCGCAATGGTCGGGTTGGAGCACACCCTGGATGGCGGGTCGGCGCTCGATCGCACGGCCTTGCTGCTGATGAACAACACCATGGCCATGATCCTCTGGCCTGGACGCTTGGAAGCGCAGGGCGAAGCGGCCCTCGCCGACGCGCGAGTCGCTGGTGCTGCGTTCGTTCGGGAGCGGTTGCGGCTGCAGACCCAAGTCAGCGACGCGTACTACGCCTTGGCCTTGCGCGACGAGGAGTTGGGGCTCCTCGACCGACTGGAGCGGCTGCTTGCCGTGCAGGTGCCATCCGTGGCGGCGCGGGTGCGAGCCGGCTCTGCCATGCAGGCCGAGCTTCTGGCCGCTGAGGTGGCTCGCGATCGGGTGCAGGCGGAGCGCGCGAAGCTCGCCGGCGAGCGGCCAGCCCTGGAGGCGGCATTGCGTGCGATCGCCGGTCTCGATGGCGATGCCATGGTGACGAAGCCGGTGCTACCGCCTCTGACTTCCCTTCGTCCGGTTGAGCGGGACGTGATCGACTCGGTGTTGGCGAACAACGCCGAGGTCGAGATGCAGCGACTTGAACACGCTGCCGCCATGGCCGAGGTCACGATGGCCGAGTGGGAGCGTGTGCCGGAGTTCTCCCTGAGTGCCACGGTGATGGGCACCATGAGCCAGACGCTCGGTGCGGCCATGACGCTGCCTTGGTTGCGTGGAACGGCCATCGAAGGCGCGGTGCGCGAGAGCGAGGCGCGTGTGCGAGCGGCTGACGCCCTGCGTCGACAGGCTGGCGCGGATGCGATCGCCATGGCGGTGCGCGAACTGGCCATGCTCGCCGCGGTGGAGGCGGAACACGCTGTGCTGGCGGAGTCCCTGTTGCCACGGTTGCGGCAGATGGGAGACGTCGCGCGCGCCGCGTGGACTGCGGGTGGCGGCAAGCTCACCGAGTGGGTGGCCGCGACCGCCATGGCTCTGGAGACCGAGACGGCCTTGGCTCGATTGCGGCGCGACCACTCTCTGGCGAGGGCGAGGTTGCAGGAGCTGCTCGGAGGAGTTGCACCATGACTAGTTCGCGCCCGAGCGGGGCATCGCCTCGCGCTCCACGTACCTACCTTGCTCCCGTCGGACCGACACGTTGTCGGCGCTGCGGGCGCAGTTCTGCGACACGAGAGGAAACGAAGATGACCGCGAAACGACTGTTCTGGATCCTGCCGCTCCTGGCGGCGTTCCTGTTCGCCACCAATGCCTTGGCCCAGCACGACCACGGCGACCACGGCAAGAAGCAAGACGATGCCAAGGTCGTGGCCCGCGTGGGTGACGCCTACTCGCTGAGCACCTGCCCGATTACCAGCAAGAAGCTCGGATCGATGGGCGACCCCGTAGTCAGGCTCTACGACGGGCGCGAGGTTCGCTACTGCTGTGGCGGCTGCATCAAGAGGTTCGAGAAGGACCTCGCAGCCAGCCTGTCGGCGCTCGACGCGAAGATCATCGCGGACCAGGGGCCGCTCTACCCGCTGGCCACCTCGGTGGTCTCAGGCAAGAAGCTTCCGGAGAAGGCGAACGAGTTCGTCTTCGGCAACCGCTTGGTTCGCGTCGCCGACGAGAAGGAAAAGGCCGAGTTCGTCAAGGAGCCGGCCAAGTTCCTGAAGGCCCTCGATGCCGCTGTCGTGACCGCGCAGGGTCAGGACTACGTCCTGACGCAGTGCCCAGTCAGCGATGAGAAGTACGGTGGCGACATGGGTGACCCCATTGACCTCGTGGTCGGAGGCCGTCTCGTGCGCGTGTGCTGCAAGGATTGCACGGACGAGGTCGAGAAGACTCCTGCGAAGTTCGTTGAGCTGGTTGACGCTGCTCGCAAGAAGGCCGCCGAGGCGAAGGCCGGCGAGGGCAAGACGGACCAGCCGAAGGAGAAGAAGTGAGCTAAAGGGCCGTGTCCCAGCTCGGGGGCCGGCTTGCCGCCAATCCCAATGGCCCACTGAGTCAACGAAGTGCGGTTCAGTCGCCTCGCGATGGCCACCCCGAAGTTCCCTCCAGTCCCCTACTTCTCCTCCTTGCGACGTTTGGCGCGTTGCCCCGCGTTCGAGGAGGTTCCCGATGAGTGAGGTTCCAATGCAATCCGCGACACGACCGTCCTTCCTGCCCTCGCGCCTGACTGTGCTTTGCCTGCTGCTTGCGGTGTGCTTCCTGCTCGTGGCGTGCCACGGCACCGGTACCGGCGGGGGTCACCACTGACGGAGGCAACGCGCCGCGCGACATCGACCTGCGCGCGGCGCACTCACGTTCCTACCAACTCCAAGGTGCAATGATGAAGAACGTAATGTTGATCCTCGGCCTTTTCCTCGCGCTCGGTGTCATGTCGAGCGCAGCCGTCGCGCAGTGCGGCGGCAGGGGATTCGTGAGCTTGACCACTCACCACCGCGTCTCCCACGGCGCACATGGCTACGCGCCCGCTTCGCGCCACGGTCACTACTACCCCGTGACGCGCTACTCGGCGTTCCGTCACTCCGGTCAACGACACCATCGATAGCGGAGGCGTCGATCGAATCCAAGCGACAAGCAATGGCCGGCTGCATCCCGTGACTGGGTGCGGCCCGCCACAACTCTCATGAGCGACCAAGTCGAACGAGCATCTGCATTCGTGCCGGCCTTGAGGTTCCGGTGTCTGACTTGGCTCTACGATAGGGTGATCGGGCCAACGACACGGGAGCGGACGGTCAAGGCGGTGATCGTTGCCCATGCGCGCCTGGGGGCTGGGGCCAGCGCGCTCGATGTCGGGGCAGGCACCGGCACGCTGGCGATGATGCTGAAGCGATCGCAACCCGACGCGACCGTAGTCGGTATCGATGGGGATCCTCGGATCCTCGCGATCGCGCGCCGCAAGAGCCTGTCCGCGAATACCCTCGTCACCTGGATGGAGGCCATGGCCCAGCGCCTACCCTTCGAACGCAACCAGTTCGACTGCGTCGTGACGAGCCTTCTGCTCCACCATCTGGATGACACCGCGAAGGCCGGGGCGCTTGTCGAGATGCGCCGCGTCCTGCGACCCGGTGGCACGCTTGTGGTCGCCGACTGGGATCAGCCGCGCGGACCACTGATGCACGCCGCATTCCTCCTGGTCCGCCTTCTGGACGGCTGGGCCAACACCCGTGTGCACGCGGCTGGACAGCTTGCACTCACGATTGCCAGGGCTGGCTTCGCGAACGTCGCGGCCGTGGCTCACTTCA
>JADZDL010000060.1 GCA_020851075.1 Planctomycetota bacterium
ATGATGACGGAGAAGACCGTCACCTCGATCAACATCTTGACGAGGTTCAGCGGGTCGCTCAGCTGGCCCTCGGCAATCGGGAGGGGCAAGGCCAAGCGAGTGAGCAGGAAGGCTCCGATCATGCCTGGCTCATGCCCCGGACAGGCCCATGTCGGGCTTTGGGTCACCGGTGACCGGTTCCGAAGCCGTGTTGGCTGCCGCTTCCGTGCGCTTCTGCGCGCGTTCGGCGGCTTGCTGCAGACGCGACTGCGAAGCGCGGAACTCCTCGATGTCGTCGCCGCGCAGGATTGCCGCGATCTCGTCACCGTTCAAGGTCTCGTGTTTGAGCAGTGCACTCGCGACGAGGTCGAGCGAGCCACGTTGCGTCGTCAGCAACTGCGTGGCCGCGGCGTACTGCTCGTCGACGATGCGGCGGACTTCGCCGTCGATCACTTCGAGCGTGCGCTGCGACACGTTGCTGCCGATCCGGAACTCGCGGCCGAGGAACGGATTGTCATCGTTCTCGGTGTACTTGATCGGGCCGACCTTCGGGCTCATGCCGAGTTCGCACACCATCACGCGGGCCAGGTTGGTGGCCTGCTCGATGTCGTTCTGGGCGCCGGCGGAGACGTCGCCGAACACCAGTTCTTCGGCGATGCGACCACCAAAGCACACGGCGATGCGGCCGAGTAGTTTCTTGCGCCAGTGGTTGTAGTCGTCCTTCTCGGGCAGCGACAACGTGGCGCCCAAGGCGCGGCCGCGCGAGACGATCGTGACCTTGTGCACAGGGTCCTGGCCGCCCGTGAGGATCGACACGATCGCATGGCCGGCTTCGTGGTAGGCGGTGACCTTCTTGTCTTCCTCTTCGATCGCGCGGCTGCGCTTCTCGCGGCCCCAGCGCACCCGATCGCGGCCTTCCTCAAGGTCGGACATCTCGACCGACTCCTTGTTCTTCATTGCGGCGAGGATCGCGGCCTCATTGATGACGGCGGCGAGTTCGGCACCAGAGAAGCCCGCCGTCGCCTTGGCGATCTTCTGCATGTCGACGAAGCCCGAGAGCTTCACCTTGCGCGCGTGCACCTTGAGGATCGCTTCGCGCCCCTTCACGTCCGGACGATCGATCGTGACCTGACGGTCGAAGCGACCTGGGCGCAGCAGCGCCGGGTCGAGCACGTCGGGGCGGTTGGTCGCGCCGACGAGGATGATGCCCTTGTCGGAATCGAAGCCGTCCATCTCGACGAGGATCGCGTTCAGCGTCTGCTCGCGTTCGTCGTGGCCACCACCCATGCCGGTGCCGCGCTTGCGGCCGACGGCGTCGATCTCATCGAGGAACACGATGCAGGGGCTCGCCTCGCGCGCTTGCTTGAAGAGGTCGCGCACGCGGCTGGCACCGACACCGACGAACATCTCGACGAAGTCCGAGCCCGAGATCGAGAAGAACGGCACCTCGGCTTCGCCGGCAATCGCCTTCGCGAGCAGCGTCTTGCCAGTGCCCGGCGAGCCGACCAGCAGCACGCCGCGCGGGATCGAGCCGCCGAGCCGCGCGAACTTCGCGGGGTTCTTCAAGAACTCGATGATCTCGCGCACCTCGGCCTTGGCTTCCTCCATGCCCGCGACGTCGTCGAATGTGACGTTGGTGCGGTTCTCCTTCGTGTAGAGCGAAGCGCGGCTGCGGCCAAAGCTCAGCACGCCACCGGTGCCGCCTGGGGAGCGCATCTGGCGGATGATGAAGAACCAGACCACGGCGAGGATCAGCAACCACGGCGCCACCGTGCTCAGCACGTAGATGAGGGCCGTGTTCGGCTCGTCGACCTTGAACTCGGTGCCGAGCGACAGGTGGAACTCGCGCAGCGGAATGTTGCGACTGCGCAGGGCGTCGGTCACGGCGAGCAACGATGGCTCGGTGGTGGACCGCGGTGGGTCGAGGCGCACGTACTTGACCGTCGTGTCGGTCTGGAACAGCACCGTGAGGTAGGTGCCTTCGCTGCGTTCGTCCTTCGTGTCGCGCACCGGCGGGTTGGGCGCCTTGCTGGCGACTTCGTCGACGAGGAACGCGTGCAGCGGGTGGATCTTGTCCTTCTGCAGGTCGTCGAGGAAACGCCGCGTGGCGTCCTGGCCGGCCGGGTAACTCTGCAGGTCGAGGCGCTGGGCCGCGAGCGTGCTATAGAGGTTGATCTCGTCCGTGCCTTCATTGCGCAGGAAGTCGCGCACGACGACATCGATCGGGCGCGAGGTCTCGCCTTCGCGGACCATGGCCTTCGCAACGCCGTCGGACAGGGTCAGGCTGCTCACGCGGCCGTTCAACAGGTGGCTGTAGAACGCGTGCACGGAGTTCTGCCCGTCGCCTCCGGTCTTGGACACCACGAGGAACAGAGCCATCAGCAACGTGAGGATGAGCACCACGCCGCCCATGCCACGGGGCTTGCGGCCGCGGGTATCCAAGTCGCCAGGTTCCTTCGGTTCTTTGCTCGTCATCAGGTTCTCTTGGGCGCACAACGGAAGCCCGCGCCGGTTGTTCTGGAATCCCTCCATCGGCGGGCTTTGGGCCGTGGCCGTAGTCGGGTTGCCAGCGCAGGTTCGACCCCGTTCCTTGATAGGTCCGCGGCCGCTTCAGGATAGGTCGCGGCGGCGCGGGAAGCCAGGACACCGCTGCAGCAAACTGGGCCCGAATTTGGTGGCCGGTGCCGCCGCCGCCAGTCCGATCAGAACCCGGTTTCGAGCGCCAGGGCGATCTTCAGGGCCAGATCGTCGACCGTTTCCTGGCTTGCGGAGGCGAGGTTCTCGCCGATCGGGTCGCGGAACTCCGTACGGTCCAGCAGCACCCGCTCGAGCAGGACTTCCCCGGACTTCCGCACGAGGCGCATCCGGACGGCGGTTTCGAGCGCGCCTTCCCGCACCGGGTCGGTGCGGTTGCCGGGGACCAGCGTACGTTCCCGGGCGTCCAGGATGACCACCTGCAGGGTCGCATCGGCGCGCCCGGCCGAGGCGAATTGCAGGTTGGTCCGGACCGGCACTTCGCGCGATAGGGCGACGCTGAGATCGACTTCGAGGCGCTGCCGGTAGCTCTCATTGCCGACCACGGCGAGGGCTACGGTGCGGACCCCCTGCCGGTCGAGGCCCGAGCCGAACGTGTAGCCACAACTGGCCACCCCCAGCAGGGATATCAGCAAGGCCAACGACCCGAAGGCCCGCCGCAAGGTGGCCATCACGGTGGCCCGGACGCAGGGGTTGGAGAGGAGGTGCATGTTCAGCGCTTCTCCGCCGCGGCGGGAACTGGCAGCGCGGCGAGTCGCTCCGTAGCCAGCTGGTTCGCAGTGGTGCCGAAGTACTGGCCGGAACTGCAGAGTTCGAGATGCCGGCGTTCACCAAACGCATTGCCGATGGTGCGATAGTAGTCGGCAATCTGCAGTTCGCGCGTGGCCTGCCAATCCAGAAGCTCGCGCAGGGCTTTGCTCGCAATGTCGACGAACTCGGGATTCTCGGGTTTGCCGTCGAGGAAGGCCTGCAGTTCGCGGGCCCCGTGCTGCATCTGGTTCTGGTCGTAGTCGGCACCCTGCAGGCCGGCCACAATGCTCATCGCGAACCGGAAACGGGCGTAGACGACCCATTCGCTGTCGGGCCGCTTGCGCATGAGGTCGCGGAATCGTTCCTGGGCGAGCGTGAAGTCTTCGTCCTCAAACGCGAGGTCGCCGAGCAGGCGCAGCGCATCGGCGAGGCGCGGGCTGTCGGGGTGCCGGGTGATGAGGTGTTCGAGCACGGTCCGGGCGGCGCGGCGGTCGGACCAGAAGAACAGGAAGCCCCGGCCGCTCTTCGCCATCGTCTGCGCGAGCTCCCAATCGAGCTCGACGACAATGGGGCGCAGTTCGCTGTGCGGGTGGCGATCGGGGAACTTCTCGGTGATCTCGAAGGCCTGCCAGGTGTCTCCGATGGCGAAGTGGGCACGCGCGAGCAGGAGGTCAAAGCGGTCGCGCAGCCGGCGAGGAAACAGCTCGCTGGTGAGGGTGGTGAGGCGATCCCGGCAGGCGGCTGCTTCACCGGCCGCAAGTTGCGATTCGGCTGCCGCGAGTTCTTTCTCCGGATCGATGGTCGCTGGCCGGGAGGTCGCGCAGGCCGCGAGGGTGGCAAGCAGCAGGGTTCCGGATCGTAGAGGCCGGCGGGAGCGCAGCATGGGCGAATCCTCCGTGGCGAGCCCGTCGGCCGCGAGGGTTTTCTACAGGACCGCGCGAGGTCACGGGCCCGCGTCGTCGTAGTGGCGGTGAAAGACCAGGCCGCGCCAACGCGACCGCTGCTCGGTAGCGGCCGCCAGCCAGGTGGCAGGCAGTGGTGCCGCGAGCCGCGCGGTGCCGTCGGGCGTGAGTTCGGGCCACTCGCGACCTGGCGTGCTGTGCAGTCGCTGCAGCAGTTGCAGGCTTGCTGCGCCGATGGCGTGACGTGGCAGGTCCGCGTGCTGGCGGCACAGGAGGCCCGGGGCGTCGCCGCTGCGGAACGCGCCGGTTTGCAGGCCTACTCCGCATTCCGCGCAGTGGTGCAGGTCCGGTAGTGCGCCCAGGTGGTCGAGGTAGCGCAGCTCGAGGCCGAGCACAATGTGGGGGATGGCGGTGGGGCGGCAGCGTTCGAGCAACGCAAGGCCGCCGACCAGGAGGTCGTAGATCGCGGGCTCGGGGCG
Organism: Planctomycetota bacterium; assembly: GCA_020851075.1. GTDB lineage: Bacteria > Planctomycetota > UBA1135 > UBA1135 > UBA2386 > JADZDL01. The sequence continues at coordinate 4,646 of JADZDL010000060.1, forward strand.
ATCGTCGGGCATCGCAAAGTCGCAGAGCTGGGCGAGGTGGCTCGCGGCGAGAAAGCGCGCCGGGTCGCGCAGGGCCCGCCGTTCGCGGCGCAGCTCGGCGCGCACGAGCAAGCGCAGGCCACCACGATCCGGGGAGAAGGTGGCGGCGACTTCGTTCAGGAAGTCGAGGCGCCCGAGGAACACCGAATCAGGGCGATGGGCACCCTTGGCGAGGCCCGACACGCGCCCGTGATCGCGCGTGAGCAGCGACACGACGCGGCTCGACTCGCGAAAGTCCGTGCGGCGCCAGACGACGCCGACCGTGACGAGGCCGCCGGTCTTCGACCGGGAGCGGCCGGTCGGGGCTGGGGCCGCTTGCGGATCCAGAGGCATGCGCGGCCGAACTCAGCCCGCTTCTTCGGCGGGCTGCGCCCTCAAGGCCACGACGCGCAGGCGCAGCAGGCGCCGTTCGTCGGCTTCGAGCACGTGGAACTCGGTGTCGCCGATCGTGACGGTCTCGTCCTTGCTCGGGATGCGATTGCACATCGAGATCACGAGGCCCGCGATCGTCTCCCAATCGCCGTCGACGGGCAGCTCGGTGCCGAGCAGTTCATTGACTTCCGCGACGTCGGTGCGGCCCGCGATTTCGAGTACGCGGCCCGGTTCGATCACGCGGATGGCTTCCGGGTCGACTTCGCCATGCGGCGGCGAGTCGTATTCGTCGCCGATGTCGCCGACGATCTGCTCGAGAACGTCCTCGACGCTGACGAGACCGGCGGTGGTGCCGTATTCGTCGAGCACGATGGCCATGTGCAGGTGATCGGCCTGGAAGCGCCGCAGCAGCTGCGCCACGCCCATGGTCTCGGGCACAAACAGGGGCTCGCGCAGCATCGTGCGCACGGGTTCGTTGCCGTGTGCGGTGTGGGTGTCCTGCAGGATGCGCAGGGCGTCCTTCACGTAGAAGATGCCGATGATCTCATCGATGCGTTCTTCGTAGACGGGATACCGCGAGAACCCGTGTTCCATCGCTTGTTGCACGGCTTCGCGCAGGGGCAAGCTGGCGGCGAACGCGAGGATGTCGGGGCGGGGGCGCATGACCGCGGCGACCTGCATGTCGGTCAGGGCGACGATGTTGCCGATCCAGGTGCGCTCCTCGCCGGCGAGGTCGGTCGCGGTCACCGAGTCGGCGACGGCCGCCATCACCTGTTTCTGCATCTCGGCGGTGTCGTTGCCCTTCGGGGTGCGCACGCGCAGCACCACGAGGCACAACCTCGTGAGCGCCAGCAGCGGCAGCACGAGCGGCCAGCGCAAAGGTAACCAGCCAAAGCGCAGCACGGGCCGCACGGCCATGAGCACACGTTCGGCCCGGATCTCGGTGATGGCGACGGGCAGGCTGCCGGCAAACAGCAGCATCGCGATGGCAAATGCGCCAAAGGCCCAACCCTGATTGGCCGGCTCGACGATGTTCTGCAGCGCCCATTGGCCGACCAGCCAGCCGATGGCGACGAACGTGAAGGCGACTACGCGGTACTCGGAGTCATGAGCCTGGAAGTCGGCTTTGATGGCGTCCCGCTGGGGGTTTTCCGTCTCGTCAAGGTGCTCGGCAAGCAGGCTCGGCGAGTACCCAATCAGGCTGGCGGTCGCCAGGGCACCGAGCCCGGCGAGGGCGATGGCGGCTACACCGGCTGCCAGTGGAAGGAATGGGAAGGTCGCTGCCAGCAGTTCCGTTCCAAGGCCATTGGGCGGAACGGAGACGGCGGTAGCGACGCACGCTGGGAAGGGGTCTTCCAGGACTCCCGTCGGCACGGGGCAGGACAAAGCGGTGGAGATCGGACTTGGCAATGTGGGGAGCAGCATAGCGGGGGCTGGCCGGCTCCGGACTGCCAATCCCCGGGGGCCTTCGCCTGCTATTGGCTGTCGGGGCGCAAGGTGGTTCCAGGCGCGGAATTAGCGCATTCCTGACCCGTGGGGGGCAGGCTGCCGTCGGCCTCCTCGGTATCCGCCGAGAACCGATTGCGCCCAAAGCCCTTGCTCGCGTAGAGCGCGAGGTCGGCGCGCTGCAGCAAGGTCTCCACCGTGTCCTTCGGGCGCAGTGCCGTGAGCCCGATCGAGATCGTGATCGGTAAGCCGATCGCCTGCCCACGTTCGTCGACGGCGGTGAACAGGCGCGTGGCCAGCACCGTGGCATCCGCCGGATCCGTGTCCGGCAACACGACGAGAAACTCCTCGCCGCCGAAGCGGCACGCCACGTCGGTTCGGCGCAAGGTACTGCGCAGCACGTCGGCGGTCGCGCGCAGGGCCTGATCGCCCTGCAGGTGGCCGAACGAGTCGTTGAGCCGCTTGAAGTGGTCGAGGTCGCACATCAACACCGACAGCGGCTGGCCGGAACGCTGCGCGCGGGCGATCTCCTGATCGAGGGTCTGCACGCCCATGCGCCGGTTGAACAAGCGCGTCAGCGAATCGGTCAGTGCGAATTGCTGGGCGCGCTGGCGCCGGCGGCGCAGCAGCAGGTTCTCGGTGACGAGCGAGCCAGTGAGGCCCAGGGTGCTCGCGGTGGCCGTATCGTGAATGAGCTGGATCGGCTGCAGGGAGAGGCTGCGATCGAGCACGAGGAACGACGGCGTCGAGAACTCGCGGTTGAGAGGCACGAGCAACGCTTCGTCGACGCCGAGCGTGGCCAGGAGGCCTTCGTGTTGCCCCATGATTGCTTCGAGGCGCACGGGACGCTCGTCCTCAAGGGCTGTGCGCATGCACTGCACTTCCGCGGCCGTCGGCTGGATCTTCGCAACTGCCACGCGGCGTGCCGAGGAGTCGGCTTTGGTGCGGACCGTGAGGTTGCCCCCCGACAGATGCCACTTCACGTAGACGGCCCGGTCGTAGCTCCCGTAGCGCACGGATGCGGCGCAGAGGGCCGTGATGATGCCGCGGTAGGAGTCCGAACGCGCGCAGGCGAGCACGTTCGACACGACCTCGTCGAGGTTGCCGTGGCGACGCACGCCGAACATGCTCGATTCTTCGTCCTCGTCGCTGCGCTGCAGCTCTTCGTCGAAGTCGGGCAGGTCCAGGTTGAGGGCCAGCCCGCAGAGCAGGCCTTCCACCTCGTGGCGCAGCCGTTGGGCAGCGACCAGGGCTTCCTTGTCGGCGGCGGCCACGGCGGCCAGGGGGTCGATGCGTTGGTCGGGGCGGTGGAAGTCCGCGAGCTCGGCCAGCAACTCGGCGGCCTGTATGAGGGTTGCCGCGGTTGGGGCCGGGTTCGGTGGCACCCCGGGCTCGGCCGTGTGCACGCTGGCGAAAATCGGCGGCAGGCGCCAATGGTGCAGCCAGTCGGCCGCCGTGCCGGCGATGCTCTCACCGTGCCGGTGTTGCCCGATCAGTCGCAGCCACACCGGCAGGTCGTGGAGAAGGCCGAGCAGGTAGGCAGCCTCCGGGTCCATGAGGCCCGACTGCCGCGCCAGTTCGCGCGCGGCGCACGCGGTGGCGATCGAGTGCAGCCACAGGCGTCGCATGGGCGTGGTGCCCGCCATGCCGACGGTCGGGGTGTCGATGAGCCGGCGCGACAAGGCCGTGCCCAGCACCTGGACCATCGTGCGGATCGTCCATGGGCCCGCGAAGTCCCGCGGATCGTGGCAGATCGGGGCGGCGGCGCAGCGCAAGCCGCGAAGTACCGCGAGTGGATCCAGTCGCAGGATCTCGACCAGGTCGTCGTCGCTAACGTTCCGTTTGCCCAGCCGCCGGCGAAGGCGCCGCCGCAGGTCGCGGATCGCGAGCACCGAGGGGATGCTGGCGAGCGGGTTGTAGGCAGCGGTAATCGGTAGCGGCACGGGATGACTTCCGGAGATGCAGCTCCTCTGTTCGGCTCCGCACGCTGCATCGCTCAAGTTGGGGTTCGGAACCTCCGTTCCGATCTGGGGCTGGAAGGTCTTTCCGTCCCAGCGTGACAACTTCGGTACGCCTCAAGATGAGACCTGGTAGCCACTTGTGCCACATGTGCGGAAGAAGGTGGCGATTTTCTGCACGTTTGGCCCGCCCTTCGCATTTGTCGGCCGCCATGACCTGCTCCCCCTCGCAGACGGCAGTTCGCCCGGAAGTGTCCCGCGGGCGCGATCGTATCCGCACTCGAGCTCAAACCCTGCTGGATGAGCACGCGTGCAGCATCGACTCGATTCCCGGTGCCACTGGCGCCGACGAACCGACTCAGGCCGCAGCAGTGGCCACTGCCTTGATGGACTTGTTCCGCCGCACCGGTGATGCCGAGGTGTTCGATTGCCTCGTGCAGATCACCGGACCGCAGCTCTTCGCCCGGGTTCGGTCGCGCTTGCGCAGCCTCGGCGCGCAGTTCGACCCGCACGAAGTGTTGCAGGACACGATCGTGAACATCTACCGCTACCCGGATCGTTTCGATGCGTCGCGCCCCGGGGCCTTTGCCGCCTGGTCGTCGACGATCGTCGACAACGCGATCCGTCGGCTGTTGCGGCGGCGTAACAGTGGTCCAGACGTCTCGTTGAGCCCGACCGAAGTGCTCTCCCAGCAAGCCGACCTGCACACGCGCGAGCCCGGGCTGCAGGCCCAGGATCACGAAGAGTGTGAGGCGACCTGGAGCGCGTTCCACGTGCTGCTGGCCTGCTACCTCACGGCCTTCGAGACCTTGAGTGCGCGCGAACGCTTCGTGCTGCAGATGGTCGAGGTGCAGCGCATGCGTTACGGCGAACTCGCCGTCATGCTCGGCATCCGGCCAGAAGCGCTGAAGATGGTCGTGTTCCGCGCCCGCAAGCGCATCTTCGACCGGGTCGGCCAGCTGCTGGGTGTGCGCATTCGCGCAGCGGCCTGATCGGGAGGTCTGCTCGCGAGGGCCGGCTCGCGAGGGCACGAGCGGTGCGGGCAGAATCGCCGGGAGAATAGAATCCTGAGCGGCGGCGAGTCCGCTCGGCGGTAGAACGGACTCGTCATGGCCGAGACCGTCGATCGTCTATTTGTTCACTGCAAGGAACTCGTCACGCTGACCGATGGCGCCCCGACGGGCCCTCGTCGCGGGGCGCAGATGCAACAACTCGGGGTCATCGAGGACGGCGCCATAGCCGTGCGCGAGGGGCGCATCGTGGCCGTTGGCCCGACCGAGCGCATTGCGCGCGACTACCGCGCCGCCGAAGAACTCGACCTCTCCGGTTACGTCGTGATGCCCGGTTTCGTCGATTGCCACACGCACCCGGTGTTTGCGAGGACGCGTGAGAACGAGTTCCACATGCGCTGCGCGGGCGCGGACTACATGGCGATCGCGCAGTCCGGTGGTGGCATCCTGAGTTCGATGCGCGCGGTGCGCGAGATGAGTCTCGAAGAGCTCACGGCGCGCACCGAACGCCATCTGTGGGGGTTTGCCGCGAACGGCACGACGACGGTCGAGTGCAAGTCCGGCTATGGGCTCTCGCTCGCCGACGAAGAAAAGAGTCTGCTCGCCCTGCAGGCCGCGGCGCGCGAACTGCCGCTCACGATCAAACGCACGTTCCTCGGTGCGCATGAGTTTCCGCCGGAGTATCGCGAGAACCGTGACGAGTACGTGCGGCTGCTGTGCGAGCAGATGATGCCGCGGCTCGCCAGACTCGCCGATTCCTGCGATGTGTTCGCGGAGCCGGGGGTGTTCGATCGTGCGCAGAGCCATCGCATTCTCACCGCGGCGCGCGCCGCTGGCCTGCGCCTGCGTATGCACGCCGATGAGATCCAGCCGATGGGCGGGGCCGAACTCGCGGTCGAACTGCACGCCGACTCGGCGGACCATCTCGGGCGCATCTCCGACGAGGGCATCCGGCGCATGGCGGCGAGCGACACGGTCGGCGTGCTGCTGCCCGGTACGATCTTCTTCCTCGGCAAGCCGCACTACGCGCCGGCGCGGCGCATGATCGAAGCCGGGTGTGCGGTCGCCATCGCGACGGACTTCAATCCGGGCTCGTGCCATACGCAGTCGATGACGCTGATCCAGACGATTGCGTGCGTGCAGATGAAGATGACGGCCGAAGAGGTCATCACCGCCGCCACGATCAATCCCGCGTTCTCGCTGCAGCTCGATGCCGAACTCGGCACGATGCATCCCGGCAAACGTGCGGACCTGTGCGTGCTCGACATCCCGAGCTGGCGCGCGATCGGCTACATGTTTGGTGGCAATCCGGTGGCGATGACGATCTGCAACGGCACGCCGGTCCTCGCCAACGTCACCGAGACCTTCCCCGATTGGTTCGGGGGCGGTGCCGACCTGGCGTCGTCCTGACCGCGGCGCGCAGCGCGTCGACTTCGGCAGTGGTGAGGCGGCGCGCGTGGCCTTCGGGTTCGTCGCCGAGTTGCAGCGGGCCGATCTGCGTGCGATGCAGCGTGATCACGTGGGAGCCGATCGCTTCGATCATGCGGCGGACCTGGCGATTGCGGCCTTCGCCGATCACGAGTTCGAGCGTGGTGGTGGTGGCGTCGGCGGCGAGTCGGCGCACCTTCGCGGGTCGCGTCGGGCCATCGTGCAGGGTTACGCCGGCGGCGAGTTGGCGCGCGGCGGAGTCCTCGATCCGGCCCTGGCACACCACGACGTAGGTCTTCTGCAGCTTGGTGGTGGGAGCCGTGATCGCGTTGGCTAGATCACTGTCGTTCGTGAACAACAACAGCCCCGAGGTGTCGAGGTCGAGGCGGCCGACCGGTGCCAGCCACGGCAGGCCTTTCGGCAGCAGCGCGTAGACGGTGGCGCGATCGCGTTCGTCGTCGGCCGTGGTCACGTAGCCGCACGGTTTGTGCAGCAGCCAGACTTCCTTCGGCACCGCGCGCAACGGTTCGCCGTCGAGCAGCACCTTGTCGCGCACGATGTCGATCCAGGCGTCCGGATCGCGAACGGGGCGGCCGTTTACCAACACGCGGCCCGCGAGGATCGCCGCGCGCGCTTCGCTGCGCGAACAGGCGCCAGCGCGCGACATGGCGCGATCGAGCGTCTTCTTGTGCGTGCTGGACACGGTGCGCAGGATGGCGCCGTGGTGCAGGATGCGCAACGGGCGGCTTGTCGGCGGTGGTGCGCGCTGGAAACGGAAGCCCGGCGCGGATACGCCAGTCACCCCACTTCCACGAGGATCCCACCTTGGCGCCCCTGCTCGAGTTCGTTCCCAATTTCTCCGAAGGCAAGAGTCGCGACGTGGTCGATGCGCTGATCGGCGCGATGACCGCGGTTCCGGGCGTGAAGTGCCTCGGCGCTGAGCTCGATCCAAACCACCATCGGTCCGTGATCACGCTGGCCGGGCCCGCCGATGCGGTCGTCGAAGCCGCGGTGCGCGGCGCGGCTGCCGCGCAGCAGCGCATCGACCTGCGCACCCACAAGGGTGAGCACAAGCGGATGGGGGCGATGGACGTCTGCCCGTTCGTGCCGCTCGCGGGGGCCGTGATGGCCGATGCGGTGGCGGCGGCGAAGGCGGCGGGCGCGCGCATCGGCAAGGAACTCGGCTTGCCGGTGTTCTTGTATGCCGAAGCGTGTGCGCGCGAATCGCGCCGGGTGCTCGGCAACTTCCGCAACAAGGAGTTTGAAGGGCTGCAGGCGCTCGTCGGCACGGACCCGGAGTTTGCGCCGGACTTCGGGCCCGCGCACATGCATGCGACGGCGGGCGCCGTAGCCTGCGGCGCGCGCAAGTTCCTCATCGCCTACAACGTGAACCTGCACACCAAGGACGTGCAGATCGCCAAGGACATCGCCAAAGCCGTGCGTGAGAAGGACGGTGGCTTCAAGAAGGTGCAGGCGATGGGCTTCTTCCTCGATGACAAGCAGCTGAGCCAGGTGTCGATGAACTTGCTCGACTACGAGGTGACGTCGATCCGCACCGTGTTCGACGCGGTCGCGAAGATGGCGGGCGAGAAGGGCGTCAAGGTAGCCGAGAGCGAACTCGTCGGCTTGGCGCCGGCGGCGGCGATCGACGCGGCGCTGGCGAAGCACATCCAGCTGCCGAAGTTCGATGCCGCGGAGCAGGTTGTCGAGGCGAAGCTTGCGGCGATGGGCTAGTTGCCCGAACGCGCGAGCGGCAGGTTCAGCTTCTCGACCTTCGGGGCGTCCGGCATGCCGCGTACGACGGTGAGCGCGATCTGGGCGCCCGTGCGGCGGCGACGCAGTGCTTCGGCGCACTCATCGAACGTGCGCACGCGCAGGTCGTCGACGCCGACGATGATGTCGCCCCAGCGCAGGATCTCCCCGGTCTTGCCGATGCCAAACGGCTTGAGTCCGGCGAGCGCCCCACCGGACTTGGGCTCCACGGTCGTGAATACCGCCCCCCGTTGGAACGGCACGCCATCGCCGCGGTCGAAATCGAAGTAGCGATACTGTGTGTCGTTGCGCAAGCCGTGTTCGAGGCCGGCAATCCTGGCGCCAAGCAAGCGTGGCACGAGGTCCGCGACGGTGTCGACGGGCACCGCGAAGCCGATGCCGGCGCTGGCTCCACTCGGGCTGTAGATCGCCGTCGTGATGCCGATCAGGCGGCCTGCGGAATCCAGCAGGGGCCCACCCGAGTTGCCGGGGTTGATCGCGGCGTCGACCTGGATCAGGCCGCCGAGCGTGGCGCCTTCGTTGGTCGAGAGGTTGCGATTGAGTGCGCTGATGATGCCCGTCGTCATCGTCTGGTCGAAGCCATACGGATTGCCGATCGCAATCGCGGTCTGGCCAACCTGCAGGTCGGCGGAGGTGCCGAGCGCCAGCGGTTCGAGGCTCTTCACGTCGCCATTCAGGCGGATCACGGCGATGTCCTGGTCGGGCTGGGCATTGACGAGGTCCGCGCTGAAGCGCTGGCCGCCGACGGTGGCTTCGATGCGCTGCGCGCCCTTCACGACGTGGTAGTTGGTGACCACGATGCCGGCGTGATCCCAGACGAAGCCGCTGCCGGTGCCTTGCTGGGTGCCTGCCGAATAGCCGAACCGATCGCGCACGAGTGCTCGGGTCGTGATGTGTGCGACCGACGGCGCGGCGTGCTTGAAGAGCTCGACGAAGCCCTTCTCGATGGGCGCCAGTTCGCCGCGCGGGGTGATCGCGCGCGGTTCGGCGCTGGGTGCCGGAGTCAGCCAACCACTGCGTTCGGCCAGCAGGAACAGGGCCAGCACGAACGCCGCGCCAGCGATCACGTTCAGGAACGGGCTCGGACGCGAACTGCGGTACGGAGGATAGGCGGTCATGGTCGGGAGGTGGGCGCCGGGGGCGCAGGCTCCCGGCCTTTACGACACGGAGCGCAGATTACGCCGGATTCGGCCACAGCTCGCGCCAATCGCCGGTGGCACGGTCCTGTTGACCGCGCAGCACGGCGAGGGCGCTCTCGTGGATCTGCACCTTCTCCATCGCGGTCTGCGCGAGGGCCTGGCCGCAGGCGTCGGCAATGCCCGCGGCGTGCAGGCCGTGGTATTCGAAGATGTGCGCCGGCGTGCCCGACTTGCTGAACTTGACGACTGCCTTGGCGATCTGTGGCACGCCGAGGATCGAACCCAGATTGTCGAGCAGGCCGATCTCGCCATCGTGCACCGACACGACCGGCACGCGGCGGCCGGCGAGGTCGATGACGTCGCTGGGGCCGAGCGGGCCCGCGGCGCCGCCCGCGGGGCGCAGGTGCAGGTTGCCGTTCACGCCGAGCGTCTGCACGAGGTGCTCGTATCTGGTCTGCCTGCCGAGTTCGCCGCACAGCAGGTCCGGCGACGTGACGACGGTCACGTTGGCGTAGACACCGCGGTCGAGCAGTTGTTCGGCCGCCTGCACTGCCTCGGGCACGAGCGCGCCCATGACGAACAGCTCGACGACGTTCTCGCCCGGGTGAGACCCGCGGTAGCCGCGCCAATCGACGAGGCGGTAGGCGCCAGCGAGCGCGTGCTCGCGCAGGCCCGCGAGGATCTCCGCGTCGGGCGCGTGCGGGCACTCCGCTTCGTGCAGGCCACCGTCCTGGGTCGTGAGGCCGAGCAGGGCGCCGGCCGGCATCTCGCGCTTCCAACGCGCTTGCTTACGCTGCCAGTCGAGCAGCAGGTTCTGGTGCAGTGCGCGCGTGACGGCGCGGATCAGCACACCCTTGCGGCCCTTGTTGTCGCGTGCGAAGTGGCGGCGGATCGCGTCGCAGAGGATCCACTCCATCTCGATCGCAAACGCCGGTTCCCACGTGATCAGGTTGGGGATCTGGATATCGCTCTTCCAGCTGTGCTGCGCGCCTTCCGGCGACAGCGTGATGCCGCTCGGCGTGCCGACGAGCACAAACGAGCTGTTCCAGTAGAGGTTGTAGTAGAGCTGGTCGAGGGCGCGTTTGATGAAGAAGTCGTAGACCGTCATCATCGGCAGGAACGGGATGCCCGCCATGAAGTCCATCTTGCCGAAGCTGCCGAGCGCCGACATGCAGTTGGCTTCGGCGATCTCGAAGCGGATGTGGCGCGTCCAGGCTTCGTCGGTCGGCGCGAGTTCGGGGCGCAGGCGTTCGTGCAGGTCGAGCTTCGCCTCCCAGTTCTCTTCGTGCTTGGGGCCGAAGATCTTCTCGTCCATCGCCGGGTTGATGTTGGTCGAGGTGCCGACGTCGGGCGCCATCGTCATCATGAGGTCGGCGAGCGGGTGCCACTTCGCTTCGTCGTTGGTCAGCGCCTTACCAGCCTTGGCTTCCTTGCCGGCCTTCGCGAGTTCGTCGTAGACACCGATGCGCACGAGCTTCGCGGCGAGCTGGCCCCACATCCACTGCGTGTGGGTGGTGGGCGCGAGCTTCAGGTTGATATCGAGGTTCTGGGGCATGCCCATCTCGGCAATCTGGGCGGCAACACGCTGGCGGTTGGCTTCGCCCTGGGCGCCGAGGGCTTCGATGCCAAGTCTCATGGCTAGGCCGCGCTGCGTGCAGAACCTGCCTTCTTCGCTCTTTGCATCGAAGCGCACGAACGGGCGATCGAGCGACAGGCCGTGCTCGGCGAGGATCGACTTCACTTCGTCCTCGTCGGGCATCGCGCTGTGGTTGCCGTTGGCGGCGGCGCAGTGCAGGCCGCGGCCCTTCACGGTGTGCGCGATCACGAGCGTCGGGCGGTGCTTGTCCTTCTTGCACTGCTCGAAGGCCTGGATGATCGACGCGTGGTCGTGGCCGCCGAGATCGTTCCACAGGCGAACGACTTCGTCGTCCTTCAGCGACTCGAGGAGCTTCTGGCAGCTCTTGTCCTCGCTGAGAATGGCCGCGCGCATCTGCACGGCATCGCGCTTCCACAGCAGTGCCTGGTAGTGGTAGTCCGTGAAGCCGCGCTCAAACACCTTGCGCAGCGCGTCGCCGCCCTTTCGCGCAAAGACCTGCTCCCGGAAGCTGCCGTGGCGGAGTTGGATGACTTCCCAACCATTGGCGACCGCCGTGCGTTCGATGCGGTCCGCGTCGGTGCCCTGCAGACCGCGGTTGTTGGGGATGCGCGTGCCGTCGAGGTTCTGGCGGTTGTAGTCGATGATCCACGTCACGTTGCCGAGTTCGCGTTCGGCAACCTCGGGCAGCACCTCGAGCAGCGAACCTTCGCGGAACTCGCTGTCGCCCATCATGCACCAGAAGTGCGGCTCATCGACGTCCCAGCCGTGCTGCTGCGCATAGCGGTAGGCGAGGGCCAGGTAGACCGCGGCGACCGGTGGAATGCCGACCGAGCCCGACGGCAGGAAGCGCCAGTGGTCCGGGTCCGCTTCGGCGTGGTAACTCTGGAACACCGGCGCACCGTCGTGCGAGAAGCTGCGCAGGCGCGTCATCACGGCTTCAGCTTCGCTGTCGGTGAACCACGTGCCGTCGCCATGGTGCCGGAACAGGCCCAGCGCGTGGTGCAGCGCGTGGTCCGCCGGCGAAGCGTGCGGCTTGCAGCAGACGAAGTCCCCGGGCTCGCGTACGACGAGGTGCAGCGCGGCCAGGAAGTCGAGACTGCTGGCGCAGCTAGCCGGATGGCCGCCGACCTTGGGGTCGGTCTTGTCGGCGGTGGACCGGTGGTTGGCCAGGTGGATCATTGCCACCATGTGCGCAAAAGCGCGGCGCGTGATCCGGTCGAGGAGGGGGAAGTCGGGCGTGGTTGCGGACTTCATGCGAGGGGGTGGTCTTGCGGAACGGGCGGGGGGTAGCCGGGCCAAGTTAGGGCCAAACGTGCTGTCTCGCCATATGGAACGGTGGCTTGCGATCGACTTGCCGAATTGGCAGGCTCGGAATGGGGCGCAGCGGTGCAGTGGCATCAAGGGCCGCGCACCGTTTCACGATGCCTGGGTCATGGATGCAATCGCACGCAGTGCGGCGGACCGACTTCATCAAGACACGGTCGAGCTGGCTTCGATCCTCGCTGCGGGCCTGGGCCTGTCGCCGCGGGACCAGGCGGAAGCGGACCTGCGTTGTCTGGTAGGCGGTGTCGCGGCGGCCGTTGAGTTCTCGTGTACGGGGCTCGTCGACCGGCACCTGGCGTGGCAGAAGGTCCGGACCCGCGCTCTTGGGGGGGACGTGAGTCGCCTCGAGCAGTTGCCGCAGCTGCTCCTGCAAGCGGCCGCAGGTCGGCTTGATCCGGCGCAGTTGGGGCGGTTGCGCGAGGTTCTCGCTGGCGCAGCCGTCTTTGTGCGTTTTTCGCCGGATTCGAGCGACACCGCGAATGGGCCTCGCCTCGAGGCGGACTCTGCTGCGGGACGCCTGCTGGCGGCGGCATTGCGCGGCGACCGGGTCATGGCCCAGGCGGTCCTCGACGGGGGCGATTCGGTCGTCGAGTGCCTTGAGCATACCATCGAGCCGATGTTGCGTGAGGTTGGACGCCTGTGGCAGGAAGGCCTCATCAATCCTGCCAACGAGCACCTTGTATCGGCCTTCGCCAACGAAGCGATCGTGCGGCTTGCCACCCGAATGGAAGCGCCTGCTGCCGATGCGCCGCTCGTGGTCCTGGTTCGCAGTCACGGCGACGAACACTCGTTGGGCCAGTCGTTCGTCGAGTTGTATGTGCAGGCAGAAGGGCTGCGAACGCGGCGCTTCGTTGCGCCGGCAGACCTTGGGGTGGCAATCGCCATGCTCACGGCCTTGCAGCCGCGGGCGCTTCTGGTCTCCTGCACGACGATCGGCCAGATGGGCCGGGTGAAGGAGCTGATCCAGGCTGTGCGGTGCGATCGCCAGTTGGCAACGATCCCGGTGTTGCTGGGCGGGGCGGTGTTTGCGGAGGTTCCGCAGTTGGTCACGCAGCTCGGAGCGGACGGCGGCGGAACGTCGGGGCGTCTGACCGGACAGCTACTGCGTCAGATGCTCGTGCCTGCCGCCGTGCTAGCCTGATGCCCAGCTAGCCTGAAACCAGCAAGGCGATCCGCAACTCAGGCCTTGCTGAGCGAAGCCGACTGCGCTTCGGCGGCGCGCACTTCGGCGATGCGTTCGTCCGAGACGCGGCGCAGGTCGGACGTGAGGCCAAACCGAGCCAACGTCCAGATCCACCACTTGGTCGGGTCGAAGTGGTACCAGCGCACACCGTTCCGGTAGTCGATCTGGAAGCGGTGGTGGAAGTTGTGGTAGCCCTCCCCGAAGGTCAGCAGGGCGACCCAGAAGCTGTCGCGGGCCGAGGTCTTCGCCGAGTACGGCCGGCTGCCGAACATGTGGGTGAGCGAGTTGATCGAGAACGTCGCGTGCCACTGGACTACGATGCGCAGGAAGCCCGCGACGAGCATCGTGCCGATCGCGTCGCCCCAGCAGAGGCCGATGGCGGCGGGCACGATCGCGGCGAACAGGATCGCGAGCGCCACGTAGTGTTTGTGCTGGAACGCGACCAGCGGATCGGCTTCGAGGTCGGCCGTGCTCGTCGGCGGACGTTCGGGCGCGCGGTGCACGACCCACGCGATGTGGGCCCACAGGAAACCGCGGCGGATATCGTAGGGATCGTCATCCTGGTCGGTGTGCGCGTGGTGCACACGATGGTCGCGCGACCAGCGCAGCGCCGAGTTCTGCACCGAAGCGGCACCGAACGCGAGATAGAACACGCGCACGAGCCAGTGCGCCTTGTAGGCGCCATGCGAGAACAGGCGGTGGTAACCACCCGTGATCGAGAGGCCGCAGCAGATGCCCCAGATCATGCTGAAACCGAGCGTCCACCACGAGAAGTGGATCGTCGCCATATAGACGACGGCGAACGCTGCCGCGAGATGAGCGGCGACAAGGAACCACAGGTTGGTCCAGGCGAACCCGGCGCGTTGCGGGGCGGCAGTCGTAGCGGTCATCGAGTTAGGCTTTGGCTCGCGGTTTTGGGGTGGCTTGCCTGGTTCGACCCACGAGTCGCCAGCGGCGGCCGCCTGCTGGTTCGGGCTCGGGGCGCAACTTGGGGTTGTGGTTGCTCCAGGAAATCGAGCCGAGAAATCTAGGCGGCGCTTCATGAGGATTCCAGCATCGAACGCCTCCGACTTAGGGGTTCTGCGGGGCGTATCTGCCCCTGTTTTCGGCCGTTTGGGTGGCTGGCGATAAGGCGTCCGGACGGTGTTTGCTACTGTCCATCTGTCGACCGGCCCAAGGTTCTTCGCCTGGCCCCCGGTTCTCCTCATGACGGACGAACTGCAAGCTGTCACCTCCAGGGCCGCCCATTCCCGGCCGGCGGGCCACCAGCGGTGGGCCTTCTGCGCCATTGCGGGTGGGCTGGTGTTCGCATTTGCGCTCACGAGCCACCCGCGCCTCGTTGCGGGGGGCGAATATGACCAATACCTGCAGATCGCCGAGGACCTGGGGCGCGGCATCGTACGGGACGATGCGTTCCACCCGCTGCTCTACCCCGAGCTGACGGCCGCGGCGGGGCTCCTCCTGGGCGCGTTCGCGGGGGGGAAGTTCGTCTCGGCGATCGCCTTCGCCGCCCTGCTCGCCTCGGTGCACCGGCTGCTCGCCGTCCGGCTTGGCAACGCGCAGGCCTGGTTGCCGACCCTGGCAATCGGGATCCAGCCGCCCCTGTTCCTGCTCGGGCCTCAGGTGGCGTCCGACATGCTGGGCACGGCCCTCATCGTCGCCGGCTACGGCTGGGCTTTGGCCGGCTCCGGGCCCCGCAAGTGGTTCTGGGCGGGGGTCGCCTTCGGGGCCGCCGTCGCCACGCGTCAGAATCTGCTCGTGCACGTGCCGTGCCTGCTCGTCTTGTCGATGCTGGAGCCCGGGCGAATGCGCCGCGGCCTCGTCGTGCTGGGTGGCCTTCTGCTCGGGGTGTTGCCGCACGTGGTGCCGCGGCTGTGGTGTTTTGGCAGTGCGTTCGGCAGCCGCAATTGGCAGAACATCGTGCTCAAGTACCAGCTCGACTACGACATGCAGGCGCTCGTGGACCTGCCCGAAGGTGCTGCCGCCGCGATGTTGCGCGAGCACTGGTGGCAATGGGCGCAGCGCGGCGTGTTGGACTGCATCGACTGGTGGGTACGCGGCATGCCGGAGCAGCTGCTCGGCGCCGCGGTGCGTTCGCCGATGGCTGCTTGGAGCACGTCGTTGGTGATCTCCGCGGCGGTGCTCGTGGCCATCGTTCGCCGGCAGCGTAGTGCCGCATTGCTGTTCGTCGCGGCGATCGTTCACGCAGGCAGCGTGTGCCTGGTGTTTCGGCCAGAGCCGCGCGTGATGATGCCGAGCCTCGTGGCACTCGCGGTAGCCACGATGCTCGTCGCGGCCCATTGGGGACGGCGCGGCGCAGCCGTCGCGGCCACGCTGTGGTTGATTGCAGGCCTCGCGCAGGTTCCCTCCGCCCTCGCCGCGTTCCGCGCTTTGCATCACGAGGCCGAAGTCGCCGTTGCTCAGCAGCTCGTGCGCGAACGCGGCGAACTCACGCAACTCGCGGGCACGTATCCGTTCCTCGATCGTGAGGTGCAGTGCCTGTCGGTCACCATGATCCACCCGTTTGGCGGTCGTCGTGACGTTGCCGCGGCCGAACTGTGGCAGCGCCTCGAAGCGGTCCGCAGGGTCCGTCCTGCGTCGTTGTTTGTGATCGGCAGAGTCGGTCGCCTCTTCGATCTCGCGTGTGACGCCGACCTGCCGCCGCAGTGGCGTCGTTTGCGTCGGGACGATGATGTGGTGGTTCTCGAACGCCTTCCCGACCACCCGTTGCAGCTGCGCATGGCCGCTGCGGTCTGGCGCACCGGGCCGCTGCACCTCGAAGTCGGCGCCGGCGATGGTGGGCCTGACCCTGCGTGGCTGGGTGTGGTGCTGGTGGGCCCAGGCAATGTGGAGCTGCGGCTACCGTTTGTGCGCGAACCGGGCCGCGCGCCGGTCCTACAGTTGCCAGCGGGCCAACTGGCCACCGGCGAATGGCGTCTCGTGCCGCTCGCACTGCAGCGCGACGGCACGATCCAGAAGGGCGAAGAACGTCGTATCGTGGTCGAATAAGCGAGCTGCCAGAATCGCGCGAAATCCGGCATCCGCGTGGGCGAGCGTGGCAATAGACCAAACGATGGCTTCGGAACCCCTCGACCACGACCACCTGCTCGCCGAAGGCCGCGCGCTGCGTTCGCTCGCGCGCAGCCTGCTCGGAGGCGCTGCCCGTGGCGCCACCGACGCCGAAGACCTTGTGCAGGAAGCGCACCTCGCGCTGCTGCACGATCGCGGCGAAGGGCGTTCGGGTGGCTGGCTCGCCGGAACGGTGCGCAATCTGGCCAGGATGCTGCGGCGCGGCGAAGTGCGGCAGAAGCGGCGCGAACAGGTAGCGGCCCGCACACGCGAGGTGGCGGATCCGGCGGCGATCGCGATGCAGGCCGAGGTGTTGCGCGACACTGCGGCGGCCGTGCAGTCCCTCGAAGAGCCGTTCCGCACAGCGATCGTGCTGCGCTACTGGCAGGGGCTTTCGCCCGCGCAGATCGCGG
>JADZDL010000061.1 GCA_020851075.1 Planctomycetota bacterium
AATCGCCGCAGGTGGCCAGCAACCTCGCCGCGGCGGACGCTGCGGGACAAGGACTGCGCACCGCGGCGTGGAGCGCAGAACGCAAACTGCACGACATCGCGCTCGGTGCATTGCTCACGCTGCTCGGGTGGTTGTTGCTCGAAGGGTTCGTCGTCGGCCAGCGGATGGCGCGGCGCGGTTCGCCGTTGCCACTGCTGGCCGCCGCGGTGTTGTTGGTGGGGCTCGCCTGGACCGCCATGTCGCAGAGCGTGATCGGCTCCGAGGCCGCACCGCAAATGGAGTTGGCGGACTTTGCAGTTGCCGAACAGCAGTACGTCTGGCGCTTCCACGAAGACAGCCAGTGGACGGACGGGAAGGACGAGTTCTACCTCGGAGCGCGCGCGAAACGTGGTGCCCAACTCGATCGTGGTCGTTGGGATGACCAAGCGCCTGTCGGTGGCTTCTTCAACGACGGCGGTGACGGGGAGATTCGCGGCCGTATTCCCCCCCCCGCAGGGCCTGGATCACCTGGACCCGCCGGGCCAAGCATACCTCAACCTGCCGGACCGGGCAGAGTGGCTGGTCCAACAGGACCGACAGGCTACTCCCCTTTCAAGCCGCCAGGCTCCAGGCGCATCTACGCACACCAACACATCCTCCAAGACAATCGCAGCGACTTCGCGCCGACCATCTACTGGGACTCCGGTATCGCCACCGACGCGAATGGCAACGCTACCATCGCGTTTGATACAAGCGACGCAGTGACCACCTGGCTCGTGCAGGCCGACGCGCACGTCGCGGATGGCCCAACCGGCCGCGTCGGGCAAGGCCAGACAACGTTCCAGACCAAACTGCCGTTCCACCTCGAAGCCAAGCTGCCCGACGAACTCACCCTCGGCGACACGCTGGATCTGCCGATCGCCGCGATCCTCGAAGGCTCCGCGCTCACTGCCATCGACCTGCGTGTGCGCTGCGGCGCGGGCCTGCTGATCCGCGGCACTGCGCCGACTCGCATCGCGCTAGAGAACGGCCGCGGCCGCGTGCTGCTGCCGATCTCGGCCGATGGGACCACCAACACGGCCCAGCTCGTGATCGAAGGCCAGGCCGGCCGTTTCACGGACCGCGTCGAACACACCTTGCACATCGCGCCGCGCGGCTTCCCGCACCGCCGTTCCGCCGGTGGTTCCATCGCCAATAGCAAGCCGGGCACGCTGGAAGTCGCCATTCCACTCGATGCAGTGCCGGGTTCTGGCCACGTGACCGTGAACCTGTTCCCATCGCCGATCGCGGCACTCACCCAGGGCCTGCAAGGCATCCTGCGAGAACCCTGCGGCTGCTTTGAGCAAGCGAGCTCTTCGAACTACCCGAACACGCTCGTGCTCACGCTGCTCGATGCGAGTGGCGATGATGTTCCCGCCGTGGCGGCGCGCGCTCGCGAACTGCTGCCGCGCGGCTACAGCAAGATCACGGGCTATGAGTGCAAGGAACGCGGCTACGAGTGGTTTGGCGGCGATCCTGGCCACGAAGCGCTCACCGCGTATGGCCTGCTGCAGTTCCACGACATGGCGAAGGTCTACACTGTCGACGCGGGCATGATCGAACGCACGCAGAACTGGCTGCTCGCTCGCCGCGACGGCAAGGGCGGCTACCTGCGGAATACGCGAGCACTCGACCAGTTCGGCGGTGCACCCGAGCCGATCACCAATGCCTACGTGACCTACGCACTCCTGCAAGCGGGCACGCCCGCGAGCACGCTGCGAAAGGAGATCGAGGCACTCGTCGCGC
Organism: Planctomycetota bacterium; assembly: GCA_020851075.1. GTDB lineage: Bacteria > Planctomycetota > UBA1135 > UBA1135 > UBA2386 > JADZDL01. The sequence goes on from JADZDL010000061.1 coordinate 1,765, forward strand.
GCATGACGACGCAGGATCCATACGAACTCGCGTTGATCAGCTGCGCGCTGCAACTCGCGGAGCGCCCCGAAGCCGCGCAAACGCGCCAGAGCCTCATCGCGCTGCAACAGACGGATGGTTCGCTGCAGGGCACGACGACGAGCATCACGCGCAGCGGTGGTCAGGACCTCATCGTCGAGACGACGGGCTTTGCCGTGCTCGCGTGGCTCACGGACCCGAGTTGCCATGCACAGATGCTGCACGCCGTCCAGTTCCTGCAGACGCGTCGCTCGGCCTCGGGCACGTTCGGCGCCACGCAGGCGACGATCGCAGCATTGCGCGCGCTGACCGCCTATGCACAGAATCACCGCACGATGCGCGAGCCCGGCACGCTACGCATCTTCGAAGGTGAGCGCATGCTCGCCGAACGTTCGTTCGCAGCCGGCACCGTCGACGCCGTGAGCATCGAACTCTGGCCGGTGCTCACTCCCGGCGCGCACACGCTGCGCCTCGAATTGCAGGGAGGCGGCGGCGAACTGCCGTGGGCCAGCGACGTGGCCTACCACAGCGACCAGCCGGCCGACGATCCAGGTACCAAGCTGTCGATTCGCGCCAGCCTGCGCACCGCGAAGGTCACCGAAGGCGACACCGTGGCGCTCGACATCGAAGTCGAGAACCGCACCGCGGAAGGCCAGCCGATGGTGATGGCAATTGTCGGCCTGCCGGCGGACCTCGACCTTCCCACCCGTGTGCTCGAGGACCTGAAGAAGCAGCAGGCGTTCGCGTTCTGGGAACTGCGCGGCCACGAACTGGCACTCTACTGGCGGGACATGGCGCCCGAGCAGAAGCACCACCTCTCGCTCGACCTCACGGCGCGCATCCCTGGGCGCTCGTCGGGCCCCGCCTCGCGCACCTACCTCTACTACACGCCGCAGGCCAAGCGGTGGGCAGCGCCCGTAACCATCGAAGTCGTGGCCCGCTGATCGCCGCTGCCATGGGCGCGCCCGATCAGCGCGCGCAGAACCTCCTTCTGCGCCCCTTCGCATCGCGCCACCCGCTGACTACCATGCTCGCCGCATGCAGCACGCCGTTCTCGCCTTCGCCGCGCTCGCCGTGGCCCTCAGCGCCCAGGCGCCCCCGGGCTACTACAACAGCGTCAACCCGAGCACGCCGGCCACGCTGCGCAGCACGCTGCATGCGGTGATCGACGACCACACGCGTTTCCCATACACGGCGGCGACGACGGACACTTGGGACATTCTCGAACGCGCGGACCAGCACCCGACGATCACGACGCAGATCCTCGACGTCTACAAGAACGCGAGCTACACGAAGTCGGGCGGCGGCAACACCAACTACGACCGCGAACACAGCTGGCCAAAGTCGTACGGCTTCCCACTCGAACCAAACAGCTATCCACACACCGACTGCCACCACCTGTTCCTCTGCACGATCAGCTGGAACGGTGCGCGCGGCAACAAGCCGTACGACAACGGCACGGGTTCGTGGACCGAGTGGACCACGCTCGCCAATGCCGGCCAGGGTGGCGGCAGTGGTGGATTCCCCGGCAATTCCAACTGGACCGAGAGCTCGTCCTCGCTCGGCGCCTGGCAGACGTGGAGTGCGCGCAAAGGTGATGTCGCGCGTGCGCTGATGTACATGGACGTTCGCTACGAAGGCGGCGTACACGGCATCACGGGCCTGGCCGAACCCGACCTGCGGCTCACCGACGACCTGAACCTCATCGCGTCGAGCACGACGAGCACCAACAGTTCGCTCGCCTACATGGGCAAACTCAGCGTGCTGCTGCAGTGGCACGCGCAGGACCCAGTCGATAACAAAGAGATCGCGCGCAACAACGTCGTCTATTC
>JADZDL010000062.1 GCA_020851075.1 Planctomycetota bacterium
CGTTGCTGGTCGTTGCGCTGCGGATGTTGTTCGCGGAGAACGCGTTGGAGATCGAAGTGCTGGTGTCGACCACACCGTCGATGCCGACGCGGCCGATCACGCGCGGGGTCGTCGCGCTCGACGTGCTGGCGATCGCGGCGAGGCCGGGATTGGCGCCGTAGCCGCCGAGCACGAAGTACTGGCCGTTGTCGTCGATCTGCAGGTTGCCTTCCGAGGTCGCGGTGCCGGAGCACGTGATCGGGAGGTTGGTGCCGCTTGCGACCGTGGGCAGCGCGATGCTCTGCACGAGCGTGCCGGTGGTGGTGAACTCGTCGAGGAACAGTGCCTGCGACGCGTTCGTGAGGGGGTTGAGGCCGTCGCCGACGCGCAGGACGACGAGGTTGCCGGGGGCGATCTGGGCGCTCGCGAACGAAGCGAGCAGGGCGGAGAACAGGAAGGGAGTGAGACGCATATTCGGGTACTTGGTCTACCGGTGGGGGCAGAGTGATGACCCGAAGATGGTGGGTGGCCTTGATGTAGATGTGGCGTTCGCTGCGCGAAGACGTCGTGAAGCTGTCTGCGCTCGACCGGATACGTCGTGAACGCGCTGGTCAGCTCGGCTTGCGCCGGCGCGCCCGCAGGTAGAGCTGCTCGACCTTGCCACGGGCCCACGGCACCTTGCGCAGGAACTTCAGCGACGAAGTCAGGCTCGGTTCGTGCGTGAAGCACCGGATGTCGACCGCGCGGGCCATCTCGTCCCAGCCGAGGTTCTCGATCAGGAATTCGAGCATCGCCGACAGCGTGACGCCGTGCAGCGGGTTGTTGGGCTGGGTGGCCGGGGGCTTTGGCGGTTCGGGTTGGTCGGTCACTGGGTGGTAGGCGGCACTTGGCTGCCCTTCGTGTAACGGCCGGTGGGCCCTCGGGACAGATTGGAATGGGGATCTTGCCGGGAGGGGGCTGGGTAGGGGGGGGCAGAGAGGTGGTGCCGGGCAGGCCGGCCGGCCGGCGCATCTTCGACAAGAAGAGCGAACGGAGTCTGGCGTGGGGCCGCTGCTCCTTGCAGAGCCATGAATCACAATACCTTCGTCCAAGTTGCGTTCGCCATGTCCCTTTGCATGGGCCTTGCGGCGCAAGTCACCATCCCCGTCAACGTCAAGGCGACCTATCTCCGCACCGCCAACGATCCGACGGCCGTGCCGGCGCCGGGCATTCCGCTCAGCGCGGTCGGTTCGGGCGCCGGCCAGTTGTTGTCGATCCGCACGGTTGGCCGCTACCAGATCAATGGCCTCGGCGCCGACAACCAGAACACCCTCGTGTGTGTCTTCAGCAGTAGTGCGACGCTGTTGCCGGACGGTCAACAGGTTCGTGTGCCCGCCGCGATCGCCGCCGGCCCGAACTTCGCGACGGTCAATGCCTACTACGGCAACCTTGCCACGAATATCCCGCAGGACTTCCTGGTGAGTCGGACGGGCTGGGACAACGGTGTGCTGGTGCGGGTGCCGGCCGGCGCTTCGCACGTGTTCGTGGCTACGACCAGCAGCTTCTACGGCAACCACAACGATCCCAACAACGACTTCGCAGTGGTGTTCGAGCCGGGGGTTGTTACCTCGCTGCCGGGCACGCATGAGAACTGCAAGTTGCTCACGGGTGTTGGCGCGACGCCGACCGAGGCGCCCGACGTGAAGACGGCGGCCGCGTTCTCGACCGTCAATGCCGAGATTCGCCAGGTCTATGGCCTCTCGACCGGCTCCCTCTACATGCTGTTTGGCAGCGTGTTCGCCACGAGTGGTCCCGCCCCGCTGGGCCCGTTGCCCGACCTGCACCTTGGCAACGGCGCGCAACTTCTGCAGATCGGCTCGGTGACCACGGGCCCCGCCCAGTGGAGCCTGTTCACGCCGCCAGGATTCGGGGGCTCGACGCTGGTCCTCCAGGCCGGTTACCTCGACCCGAATGCGCGCAACGGCATCTTCAGTGCGTCGAACGCGCACCAGATCCAGCTGCAGTGACGTTTCGCTTGGGGCGGCCCCGGTTTGCCGCCCGGCCTCTGGCGGCAGCAAATGTCGGTTTCTTGAGAGGCCTCGCGAGAATCCACCCTTGCCTCAGCGGCCGACCACAGCCTCCGCCGCATCGGAGGTGACGGCGCCGAGAGGGTTTCCTGCCTGCGGGTCGAGCACGAAGGCCTGGTTGTGGAAATGCAGGCCGACGAGGCCGATCTGGTTGGGGATCGGCAGTTCGAACGCTGCGTTGCCGCCACTCCCACTCACGAGCACGGTGGCGTCGGGGACCAGTGATGCGGTGCAGTTCGGCATGCCAAGGGGACCGAGCGGCAGCGGCGTCGCCAGCCGTTGCCAGGCGAACGCCATGACGGCAATGTCGGCGGGCAGGTGGTCGAGTTGCACGCGCAGGGTGGTGCCGATCTTCGGGGTGTCGCGCGGCACCAGCTTCGTGCTGGGTTGCGAGCCGGCGCAGCCCGCGGTGTGGGTCACATAGGTGCTGGTCGGGCCGACGGTCGCGATGTTGACCTGCCAGCAGGCCTGGACCGAGGTGTAGGACGTGCCCGGTTCGAGCGGAGGCGGTTCGAACGGAATCGTCAATGCGGTCACCGGGTAGGAGTCCCAACAGACCACGTTGCCGTCGGAGCGCCGCGCGACGATGTGTTGTTCGCCGCATGCCATCTCCACGTAGTAGACGCCGAACGGCAGCGGCGGCTCGCGGTGGGTGATGTTCTGGCCGCCGTTGTCGATGCGGCCGTCGGAGCGCAGGCCGAACGAGCAGAGGTCGTTGGTGGCAATCTGGGTGTGGCGCACGCCGGGCGGCAAGCTTGGCAGCGGTGTTGGCACGCCGTTGCCGGTCTGCACGATGACGCCGTCGGAGCGGCGCAGGGTGGTCAGGGAGTCGTCGGCGGTGACTTCCTCGTAGCGCGTGCCGGGTGGCAAGGGGGGGATCGTGGTGAGACCACCGGCGGGGAAGCCGAAGGCCACGGCCTGCCCGTCGGAACGTAGGGCGACGGTGTGCGCGTAGCCGAGCTTGACCTGGGTGTAGCGCACGCCCGGCGGCAGGGCGGGGACATTGCATTGGCCGTAGCTGTTGACGCCCCACACGAACAACTGTCCATCGGAACGGAGGGCGCCGCTGGTGAGAATGTTCGCGGCGCAGGACGTGTAGGTCATCCCCGTGGGCAGTAAGGGTAGGTTGGGGAGGCCGTAGGTGTCGGCGCCCCAATGGTGCAGATTGCCATCACTGTCGACCGCGAGGGCGTGGCTGCTGCCGATAGAAGCCGAAAGGAACGCCTGGTGAGCCTGTAGCTCAGGCAGGTCTAGGCAGAACGACAGGGAGTAACCCCACGTGACGACTCTGCCATCCGACCGCAGGGCGATGGAATTGCGAAAGCCGGAGGCGATTTGTGTGTATATCGTCCCTGATGGCAGTGGGGGAACTTGAGTCTGGCCGTGGCTGTTGTATCCCCAGCCGATAACTGCTCCGTCGCTGCGTAGCGCGAGGCTATGTACGCAATCGGAGATCGCAATGTATGTCAAGCCGGCGGGCAGTGCGGGTACGTTGTTCTGCCCGTATGTGTTGTCACCCCATGCCACGACCTCGCCGTCGGATCGCAAGGCCATTCCATGACGGAAACCAGCTGCAATGGAGACATAGCTCGTACCGGTGGGCAGGGGTGGGACGTTGAGCTCTCCATAATAATTGTAGCCCCAAGCACGAATTGTGCCGTCGGAGACGATGGCGAGGCCGCAGGTGTCGCCCGCATCGATGTGCGTGTATTGAAGGCCGGTGGGGAGTGCGGGCACGTTGAGGCAATTCGCAAAGGAACTGGTTCCCCAAGCGGTGATGAGGCCATCCGCACGTAGAGCCATGGACCATTGGCCGCTTCTGCTGACCTGGGTCCAATGAGATGTTGTGGGCCTAGGGGGCAGTGGGCCCTGCGATACGGGGGTATTGCCCCACTCGATCAGGTCCCCGTTGTCGAGCAAGGCGAGCCCCTGAAAGTACATGGATGCCTGCCGCACCGTGCGCCCCGGCGGGATCGGAGGGGCGACCGTGATACCCCGTGGGTACAGAGCGCCGTCCGTTCGCACGACCCATACCTTGTACTCACCGCGACTGGCGCCCACGGTCGCGGCTGGCACGGCAGAGACACTGGTATCGAAGTAATGGGAGCCCCAACCGCGTACGGACGACTGCGAGTAGCCGGGTGTAGAGAGTATTGCGATTGC
>JADZDL010000063.1 GCA_020851075.1 Planctomycetota bacterium
AGAATGACGTCGGCATGACGCACGGGGCCCTTTGCCCCGTTGCCTCCGTCGTTGTGCCCGGCAAGGATGCGCTGATGCTCCCGCATCGCAGTGTCCTGTTGCTCGCCATCGCGAGCGCGTGCGCCTCACCGTCGCACGATTCAGCAACCACGAAGGCAATCGCCCCCACGGCGCCGCTCGAGATTCTCGCCGGCAAGCCAGTCGAGTCGCTGCCGGGGGAAAGCCACCTGAAGAACGTGCGCCAGCTCACGTTCGAGGGCGAGAACGCCGAGGCCTACTGGTCCAACGATGGCCGCAAACTCATCCTGCAGCGGCGACTCACCACCACGGCGGCCGACCAGATCTACGTACTCGACCTCGCCACGGGCGACCTCAAGCAGGTCAGCACCGGCGATGGCCGCACCACGTGCAGCTACTTCCTGCAGGGTGACCAGCAGATCGTCTACGCGTCGACGCACCACCACGGCAAGGAACCGCCGCCCGTCGCCAAGGTCGAACGTGGCCGCTACGTCTGGACCGTGCACCAGGAATACGACGTGTTCGTCGCCGACCCGGACGGCAAGAACCTCCGTCAACTGACCGAAACGAAGGGCTACGACGCCGAAGCCACTGTTTGCCCGGTGACGGGTTCCATCGTGTTCACTTCGGTGCGCGACGGCGACCTGGAGCTCTACACGATGGATCCGGACGGCAAGAACGTGAAGCGAATCACGAACCGGCCCGGCTACGACGGTGGCGCGTTCTTCTCCCACGACGGTAGCAAGCTAGTCCTGCGCTCGGCCTACCCGAAGGATGCGGCCCAGGCCGCGGCCGACAAGGACCTGCTCGGCATGCAGCAAGTGCGCCCCTCGGACATGGAGATCACGGTCTGCGACCGCGACGGCTCCAACTTCCGTCAGGTCACGCACCTCGGCGGCGCCAACTTCGGCCCGTACTGGCTGCCCGACGACAAGCGCATCATGTTCGCGAGCAACCACCTCGGCATGCAGGCGATGATGAAGACGGGTGACCACACGGCCGCCCGCAATTTCGACCTGTTCGTGATCGGCGAGGACGGCCAGAACATCGAGAAGATCACCAACTACCCCGAGTTCGACGGCTTCCCGATGTTCTCGCCGGACGGCAAGTACCTGGTCTTCGCGAGCAACCGGTATGGCAGCAAGCCCGGCGAAACAAACGTGTTTGTCGCCGAGTGGGTCGACTGAAGTTGCTTCCTGACAAAGAGTAACGAACTTCCTCTGCGGCGCGGGAGACCTTCTCGCAGAGTTTGCCACAGGTTCACCATGCCAACCGATGTTGTAGGCATGGAAAACGACCTCTGTGCAGGAGCCTGCGCTGCCTCGGACCTCGCCGCCCGCCTGGCGACCGAAGTGGCCCGTGCCAACGCCGACCTTGAGGCCGCCGAACAGCGGTTCCGCGCCGCCGCAAGTCACAGCCCGGGGGGCCAGATCGCCGTGCCCTTCGGCATTCGCCGCGACGTGAGCGCCAGCCGGCGCCGGCTCGCCGCACTCCAACAGGTGCTCAGTGGCATCCTCGATTCCGAAGGAGGCTTCCATGCTGCGAGCGCTTGAACCACTGTCGCACGTCCATCATCTGCAGGAACTCATGCGCCGGTTCCGCGGCGAGGAACTGTCGATGCAATCGGCACTTCAGGAGATGCAGGCCGAACTCGAACTGCTGCACCGGGAAACCGCCAATTCGCAGATTGCCGCGGCAGCGCACTGCGAAGCGCAGACCCGCCGCTGCACGGAGCTGCAGGAAGAATGCGACCACCTCGCAATCGAGCTCGTGCACGTTCGCCTGGCCATCGCCGGAGTTCGCGAAGAACTCGCAGACAACTCCAGCCGCCGCGGTGCGGTGGAATCCGTAGCCTGAGCGAGAAGGCGATCGCACGGGCTCATCCGCGCAAGTTCGCCTCGACCTGAGAGATCCTCAACAGCGACGACTTGCTTCTGTCGATACTCAACTCTATAGTTGAGTATATGAGAAGCCGTCACCCCATCCTGCTCGCCGCGATCACCGCCGCGACGCTCCTGGCCGCACCGGTCCAGAGTCAGGACGCCGAACGCGCCGCCCACACCGACACCGCGTCTTCACCGCAGGTCTCCTTCCAACAGAAGGGTGAAGGCTGGCTGCTGCGGCAATACCAACTGGGCTGCCTCAGCCACCTGAGCTACCTGGTCGTTTCCGGGGACCGCGCCGCCGTCATCGATCCGCAGCGCGACGTCGACCACTACATCGACGATGCGAAGGCCCTCGGGGCGAAGATCACCAACGTGCTGCTGACGCACCCGCACGCTGACTTCGTCGCCGGGCACACGGAGCTGCACGCGCGCGCAGGCGCCGAGATCGATATCAGCGAACTCGCCAACGCGGGCTTTCCGCACCGCGCGCTGCGCGACGGCGACCGCGTGACCCTGGGCAAGGTGTCGCTCGAGATGTGGGCGACCCCGGGCCACACGCCGAACGCTTCGACCTTCTTGCTGCGCGTGCCGGGCGCCGCGACCGACCCCGCGTTCGCACTCACCGGCGACACGCTGTTCGTTGGCAGCATCGGCCGGCCCGACCTGCTCGACGTGCCGCCCGCGACACTCGCCGCACAGTCCTTCACGTCGGTCCAGCGGCTGAAGACGCTGCCCGACGCAACGCTCGTGCTGCCCGCGCATGGCGCCGGTTCGCTGTGCGGTGCCCACCTGAGCTCGGACACGACGTCGACGATCGGCCGTGAGAAGAAGACCAACCCCTACCTGCAGATCGGCAGCGAAGCGACGTTCGTCGCGAACGTGATCAGCCACCAGCCCGTAGCGCCGCAGTACTTCGGGTTCAACGTCGGCCTGAACACCAAAGGGCCGCCACTCATCGACCGCAACGCAGCGCTGCCCGCGAAGCTCGAAGCCGGCGCCCTGCAGCCCCTGCTCCAGGGTGGAGCCTGGATCGTCGACCTGCGCGACCAGAAGGCCTATGCGCAGAGCCACCTCGAAGGCGCGATCAACATCGCCCTGCGCGGGCGCCTCGACACCTGGGCCGGTATCGTCGTGCCCGTCGATGCAGCGCTCGTGCTCGTCGGCTCCGACGAAGAAGTGCGCGAAGGTGCGTTCCGCCTGCGGCGCATCGGCTACGACCACATGGCCGGGCGTCTCGCCGCGGATGCCGAAGCCTGGCACACAGCCGGCCTCACCGTGCGTTCGAGCAAACTGCTCGAACCGCGCGCCCTGTATGCCGCGATGCAGAAGGGGCAGGAGCCACTCATCGTCGATGTTCGCACGAGCGACGAGTTCCAGGACCTGCGGCTCGGCGACGTCGGCAACATCCCCGTGACCGAGAGTGAACGCTTCGCGAAGACGCTCACGAAGCAGGCACCCATCGTCATGGTCTGCAATTCCGCCTACCGCAGCAGCATGGCCGTGGGCCTCGCCGAACGCCTCGGTTTCCTCGACGTCGCCTCGCTCGACGGTGGTCTCGATGCCTGGCTCGACGCCGGGTTGCCAACGATCGGCCGGCTCGCCGCGACCGCCAAAGCCCCCGCGGGCACGATCGTGCTACCCGAACCCATCGACCCGGCCTTGCTTGCCAAGGTCATGCTCGAACAGCCCGCCAGCTATGCCGTGATCGACCTGCGACCGGCCTGGATGTTTGCCGAATGGCACGTGCCGGGCGCTGTCAACGTGACGCTGGCGGACCTCACGGCGCACGTCGCCAAGCTCGCGCCGGAGCTGCGCGTTGTGCTCGTCGATCGCGACGGTTCGAACGCGTTCGCGGCCGCCGGCGCACTGATGGCCAACGACGGCAACCGCGTGCTGCGCGCCCTGCTCGGTGGCACGCAACGTTACTACCGCGAGATCGTGCTCGATGGCGGGCACTCCGCCGCCAGCTCGACGATGCCTTCGGTCGCACCGAGCCAACCGGCGGCCACCACAACTCCAACTGCAACCCCGAAGAAGCGCAGCGCCGGCTGCTGATCCGAGGAACCCATGACACGTCCCTTCTGGAATCCCTACGCAGCAGGCATCGGCCTCGGGCTCACCCTGCTGTTCTCCTACATCGTGCTCGGCACGGGGCTCGGCGCCTCGGGCGGCATCACGCGCATCGCGGCCTCCGCGGCTCACGCCGTCGCACCGAGTGCCGTGGAAGGCAATGACTACCTGAACGGCTACTTCGCGAACGGCAGCCCGCTCGCCTACTACCTCGTCACCATGCTCGTGGGCACGCTCGCCGGCGGCTTCCTGTCGGCCTACAACGCGGGCCGCGTGCAGCTCGGCATCGAACGGGGCCCCACGGCATCGTCGGGCCTGCGCCTCACCTTGGCCTTGATTGGCGGCGCACTCACCGGCCTCGGCGCGCGCTTCGCGTCGGGCTGCACCTCGGGCCAGGCCCTGTCGGGTGGTGCCATGCTGCAGACCGGTAGCTTCGTCTTCACGGGCGCCTGCTTCGCAGCAGCGTTCGCCCTGGCCCCGCTCGTCAAGAAGGAGTGGCAATGAACCTCTTCGCACAAGACCTGCTCGGCACGCCGCTGGGCCTGTTGCTGTCGCTGTTCGTGGGCCTCGGTTTTGGCTTCTGGCTCGAACGCGCCGGCTTTGGCAGCAGTCGCAAACTCACCGCGATCTTCTACCTGCACGACTTCGCCGTCCTGAAGGTGATGTTCTCGGCGATGGTCACGGCCGCGCTCGGCCTACAACTCTTCGGCGCGCTCGGCTACATCGATCTCGCGGCGCTCTACGTGCCCGAGTCGGTGATCTGGCCGCAGCTCGTTGGTGGCCTGCTCTTCGGCCTCGGCTTCGTCGCCGGTGGTTGGTGCCCCGGCACCGCCGCCGTCGGCCTCGCGAGCGGCAAACTCGACGCACTCGTGTTCCTGCTCGGCGCCGGCGTCGGCAGCCTCGCGTTTGCGGGCCTGCAACCCCACCTCGGGGACTTCATGCACGCCAGCGTGTGCAGCATCGGCTCGCTGCCGCAGCAGTTCGGCGTGTCGGGACCAATCGGCGCACTCGTCCTGCTGGCAGTCGCTCTCGGCGCCTTCGTCGGCGCTACCAAGGTCGAACAATGGATGGCACGGAGGAATCAGGCATGAACTCGCCAATGCAGAACGAAGGCCGCAAACAGGCCATCGGGATCGGTTTGATGGCGCTTGCCGTCGTGGCAGCGCTGACGATCGGCGGGCTCGCCCCGCGCCCGAGCGGTGGGCAGGAATCGGCGCCCTGGCTGTCGGAGATCGAAACCGGCGGCGACCACATCGGAGCCCAGGACCTGGCGCGCGAACTGCTCGCGGCCCCCAACGACGTCGTCCTCGTCGACGTTCGCCCCGCGGAGGAATACGCGCGCTACCACCTGCCTTCGGCGCACAACCTCAGCGTGCCCGACCTGTGTGGCGCCGCCGGTGCGACCCTGCTGGCGCAGCAGCCGCGCCTCGTCGTGCTCTACAGCAATGGCCCAGCGCACCCGGCCCAGGCCTGGCTTGAGCTGCGGCGCCAAGGCCACCAGCACGTGAAGGTGCTCGATGGTGGACTCGATGACTTCAAGTCACTCGTGCTCACGCCGCCCTCCCTGCGCGACGGCGCCAGC
>JADZDL010000064.1 GCA_020851075.1 Planctomycetota bacterium
AATGCGAAGAAGAAGGACCGCACCGGCGTGGTGCACTACTTCTTCCCGGCCGAACGCAACCTGATGGTCGAAGTCGTGCCGGGCGCGGAGACGTCGGCGGCGACGAAGGCGTGGCTGCTGTCGTTCTACGAAGCGATCGGCAAGGTGCCGATTCCCGTGAAGTCGCGCTACGGCTACGCGCTCGACCCCGTGTTTGAAGGCCTGTTCTTCGCGTGCGCGCTGCTCGCCGAAGCCGGCACCGGCACGACGAAGCAGATCGACGTCGTGTGCAAGAAGACGTTCAAGATGGGCATCGGCTCGTTCACCGCGATGAACCTGACCGGTGGCAATCCGATCACGGCAGTCGGCCTCGACAACTACACGACCAAGATCAACAAGTGGTTCCGCACGCCGCAGTCGCTGAAGGACAAGGTTGCGCAGAAGGCCAATTGGGACGTCGCCGGCCGCGGCGAACAGGTGGAAGTGCCCGAAGCGCTCGCCGCGCAGATTCGCGAGGACCTGCTCGGTGCCTACTTTGGCATCTGCGGCGAGATCGTCGATGCCGGCCTCGTCACGATCGCGGACTTCAACATGGGGCTCGATATCGCGCTCGATATGAAGCCGGCGTTTACCTACATGAACGAGCTCGGCACCAAGCAGGCGCTCGAACTCGTGAAGGCCTATGCGAAGAAGCACGCGGGCTTCCCGGTGCCGAAGTGCATCGAAGCGCAAGGCGTCGAGAACAAGCCGTTCGACGTGCCCGTCGTGCTGCGTGAAGATCGCGACGGCATCGCCGTGCTGACGATCCGCCGGCCCAAGGTGCTCAACGCACTCGACCAGAGTGTGTTCGAAGAGATCCGCACGCGCTTCCAGCAGTGCGACCAGGATCCGAACGTGAAGGGCATCGTGCTCACGGGCTTTGGCAAGAAGGCGTTTGTCAGCGGTGCCGACGTCAACTTCCTCGCCAAGATCAACAGCATCGCGATGGGCGAAGCAACCTCGCGCAGCTCGCAGGTGTGCGTCGACGCGGTGCAGGCCGTGCAGAAGCCGACCGTAGCCGCGCTCAACGGCCTCGCGTTTGGCGGCGGCATCGAGACGGCGATGGCCTGCGAAACGCGCATTGCCCAGAAGGGCCTGCGCGTGCTCGCCGGACAGCCTGAAGCCAATCTCGGCATCATCCCGGGCGCTGGCGGCACCGTTCGCCTGCCGCGCCTCGTCGGCATCGAACGCGCCGCCGAGATGCTGCGCACGTGCCGTCCGATCTCGTCGGAGAAGGCGCTCGCCTACGGGCTGATCCGCGAAGAAGTCGAGAACGACCTCGTCGGCCGCGCCGTGCAACTGTGCAAGGACATGGCCAACGGCAAGGCCCCGCGTTCGCGCATGGCGGAAACGCCGGTTGCGAACGTGCCCGCAAGCCTGCCTGTGGTCGAGATCGGCCACCTGAGCAAGAAGGTCGACGAGATCCTCTGCAAGGCGATCCTTGGTGCCGCCAAGCTGCCCCTCAAGGACGCGGTGCCGTTTGAAGCGAAGTGCTTTGGCGAAGTGTGTGGCACCGAGGACATGCGCATCGGCGTCGACAACTTCGTGAAGAACGGGCCGAAGGTGAAGGCCGTCTTCGTGCACCGCTGAGGGAGGCGGTCGCAGTGGCGTTTCTTGAGGCGCTGCGACCAAAATCACCGCATTGCCGGGCACGGAACTGCCGATACTAGGGGCTCGATGGAAATGAGCTTCTTCAGTCAGTTTCTCGCCCTCATGCTCGCGGTTTGCGGTGTGGTCGGCATCCCGATGCCGGTCGCAATCCCGCCCCTACCGGACGAGCCAGCCCTCACGCGCGTCGTGCCAGCCGATGCGATCGGCTTCCTCTGCTGGAACGGTACGGCGGTCGCGGATCCGAAGAGCAGCAACCTGACGGAGCGCCTCGCCGCCGAACCCGAAGTGCGCGCGATGCTCGCCAAGCTGCGCAATGGCCTCGTCGACCTCGCCAAGGACGAGGACAAGGAACTGCCGGCACAGCTGCTGTCGACGCTGTTTTCGGCGCTGGAGCACCCGGGCTGCGTGTTTATGCGCAAGTTCGGGCCACGGCCCGTAGTCGAAGGCGGAATCGTCGTTCGCTTTGGCACCGAGAGCGCTGGCGCGACGAGCCTGCTCACGGCATTGGGTGAGGTCATCGGTCGTCGCGGTGGTACCCCCCACGAGGACCTGGTCATCGATGGTGTGACGTTCCACTCGATGGGCACCGATCAGGAACACGCGTTCCTCGGCTGGGCCGAAGTGGACGGCTGGGTGGCGCTGGCGATGGGCAAGGAAACGCCGACCCAGATCGTCGCTGGCCTGCGCAACCGCGACCAGGGCATCGACGGCAATGCTGACTACGCGCGCCTCGCGCCCGCTTGCCAGGTTGCCCGGCCGAGCACCAAGGCGTTCTTGGATCTCAACAAGCTGCGCAGCACGATCGCCAACTTCCTGCCGGATACCACCGGCCTCGACGCGGTTATCGCGGCGCTTGGTCTGAAGGGTGCTGCCGCGATCGCTTCACAATCCGGGCTCGAAGGCAACGGCTTCTGCCAGCGCCTGCGCCTGCTTGCACCGGCCCATGACGGCCTGCTCGGTGCACTCGGCGGCGAACCATTGAGCCAGGATGAACTGCTGCACATCCCGCTCGATGCGCAGATCGCCGGCGCGGTCCGCATCGACGGCCGCAAGCTCGAAACCGCCCTTTTGGGCCTCACCTCGGTGCTTGCGGGCGAGGACCTGACACCGGAATACAATCGCGAGTTCGTCGCGGAGTTCCCAAGCCACCTCGGTGGCGTTCGCTGGCACGAAGACCTGCTCGACCAGCTCGGTGGGCAGCTCACGCTCTGGAACTCGCCAGCCCAGGGCGGACTGCTCTTTACCGGGCTTTCGGCACTGATGCCGTTGCGCGATGGCAAGGCGTTTGCGGCTTCGATGGCGAAGATGATGGATGCCGTGCATCGCGAGATGCCCAGCAAGGGCGACCTGCGGCAGAATGGCGAACGGGTTCGCCGCAACGGTGGCTTCCTCGAGACCCTGCAGCACGGCCAGGCGACGATTCACTGGCTCGACATTCTCGATGACGACTTCTTCGTGGCGCCGTCGTGGAGCGTGGTCGGCGACCATCTGTGTGCGAGCCTGTTGCCGCAAGCGTTGAAAGCGACGATCGACGCGCTGCCGCCCAATCCCGACCAATCGCTCGCGCGCCTGCCCGCGATCAACAAGCGCGGCAACGCCACAGCGATGTTCTGCTGGAACGCCAAGGACCTCGTCGCGATGGGTTACCCACTGCTGCTGCCGGTGCTGAAGTCCGCCAGCTACGAATGGCTCCGCGAAGGCATGATGTTTGATCTCGCCGACGTGCCACAGGTGCGTTCGCTGCTGCCGCATCTGGGGCGCGAAGTCATGCTCTGGGAGCCGACGGAGCAGGGCTACGCGTATTCGCGCAACGGCACGCTGCCCGCGTTTGATCCGCTGGCGCTGGGCATCGTCGGGTGCATGGCCGGCATGTTTGCCGAGATGTTCTGAGTCG
>JADZDL010000065.1 GCA_020851075.1 Planctomycetota bacterium
GCGTCACGATGACCGCAAACAGTGCGTTCCGCCCCTTGGCAAGCTTCTGATGCCAGAGCAGGTGGTTGCGCCCACCCGGCGGATGCAGCACGATGGCCTTCGCGGCATCGAGATCGGGACTCTCCCGTTGGCCGTCCAGGTCCCACCTGGTGAGGGCATGGACTTGCACCGAGGAGTCGCTGCCGCCTGCCGCATCGGCATAGTGGTCCGGCTGCAGGTAGTAGAAGACGATCGGGTCGCCGATCGTGAGCACATGCAAGGGCCGCGAGCCAGCGCGCTGCTTCGCAGCCTCGCACGCTTGCCGCCACTGGCCTCGATCGCCGTGCTGCGTCCCAAAGTAGGACCAGGTCCCTGCGGTGAAGTCCAAGAAGACCAGCGCCGGCAGCAGCGCAGCCAGCGAACGTATTCCCACCGGCACCGCCCGCACGTTGGCGACCAGCCCTCGGGCGATCTCCGTGCACAAGTACGCAGCCAACCACAGCAGGATCGGGAAGACGCAGATCGAATAACGCGCCGTCACCTTGACGAGCTGCCCACCCACGACGAGCAGGAGGAAGAACGGCACGATGCACAAGCAACCCAGCAGCAGCGTCGACCCCCGGTCCCCGGCACTCTTCCTTCGCAACAGTCCCACCGCGGCGGCGAGCAACAGCACCGGGCGATAGTAGTAGGCCGTGGTCTGCACGAAATGCACGATGGAGGGATCGCTCTTCGACTTCTGGAAGTCCTGGAACGGCGACCACCCAGCGAGAACGATCGGCAGCAGCCAGGTGACCGCCAGCACGACGAACGCAATCCAAGCCAAGGTCTTCGCGCGCAGGTCCGAGACGCGACGCAACCACAAGAACGTGAGCAGCCCGAGTGCCTGCAGGACCGCAGTCGGATGGCACAGGCTGCCGATGCCGATCGCGCCGAGGCACAAGAACAGGTCGCGGTTGCGTTCGCTAACCGCCCAGGCGGCCGCACGATTGGCGGCAATCGGCGCAAACAGGCAAACGAGCACGTAGCCGCGCGCGTTCTGGCTCCAGAAGATGTGCCAGGGGTTTACCGCACAAAACCACGCCGCCAGCACCGCCGCCGCCGGGCCCACAAAACGACGCCCCGACAACGCGAGCACGGGAATCGACAGCACGCCGAGCAGCGCAAACGGCAGGCGCAGCGAATACTCGTCACCGGTGACGAGACCAACCGCGAGCAGCCCGCGCAGGGCCAGGAACGTGAGCGGATAGAGCGCCCGGTCTTCGGCGAGGAAGCCGTATTCGCCGCGCAGCGGCATCGTCGCGTCGCGCCACGTGTGCGCTTCGTCGACCCAGAACGACCATTCGCCGAGCGCCGTGAGCCGCAACCAGGCCGCCAGCAGCACCGCCCCGGCCAGCCACCACCAGTGCGCGCGATCGAACTCGGCGACCCCGCCGAGTTCCGGCGGCGCGCGGCGACGTTGGCGATTGGCAACGGGTTGGGACAGGGTCGGCACGCTCAGACGCTCACTCTTCTCGCTCGAAGGCGACCGCCGAGAACTGCGGGCAGGGGGTCCATGGGCACGAACACGGGTCAGAACTTCTTGTACTCGCCGCCGTTGTCACTCGCCAACTGGCCGAGGAACTTGTCGTTGAGTTCTCCACCGATGCCGATCGTGTGGATCGTCACCCGCTTCAGCGGGTTCCAGCCGCGCACCGCTTCGAGGATCTTCTCGGTCGAGTCGAGCTTGCCATCCGGTGTCGTCGGCGACCCATCCGTGAGCAGGAAGATCGTGTCCAGCTCGACCCCGTAGTACTTGTCGCGCACACCGCGGCCGACGAGCTTGAAGCCCTGCTCGAGGGAATCGTAGATGTTGGTCGACGACGCCGCCTTCAGCGTCTTCACGAAGGCCTGTGCCTGCTGCACCACCGCCTTGTCGGCGTTCTGCAGCTTCGGCTGCCAGAAATGCGGCAGGTCGTTGTAGTAGAGGATCGCAAACTTCTGCTTTGGATTGAGCAGGCCGAGGGCGTGAATCAACTCGGCCTTGCAACCCTCGATGCGCGAAGTCTCGACGGGCTGCGCCCCACCACCGACAGTGCCCACCGAGGTGTTCTTCAGCTTGATCGGCGCCGTCATCGAACCACTGCAGTCGATCACGTAGAGGATCGAACTGCTCTGATCCTGCGGGATGCCGAAGTAGTAGAACTTGTCCGTCTCCTTACGATGGCTCGGCGTGCCGCCGCCGAGCTTCTGGCCGCCAGCGCGCACCGCGGCCCCTTCGGCTTGCCACCACGACTGCCAGGCGCCGACGTTGATGCCGAACTGCTGGCCGGTGAGCACTTCGAGGGCCGCCACGATGCGCAGCCGCGTCTGCCCCGTGGCCGTGCTCGCGAGGTCGATCATCGGGCCCACGGCCTCCGGCACGGCGATCTTGGCCAACGCCAACGCCGCACGTTCGCGAACGGCCTCTTCCTTGTGCTGGAGCAGGGCGATCACGGGCGTCGCGTGCAACTGCGCCATCGGCCCCGCAATGCCCATCGCATCGATGAGGGCCAGCAGCTCTTCGGGTTCCTTCGCGCGCTCCAGCGCTGCCGCCACTTCGGGTAGCACGTCCACGGCGCCACTGCCCACCGCGCGCGACGCGGCCATCCGCAGCGGCACCGGGTTCTTCTTGCCGGGCACGACCTTGGCCAACAACCACAGCAGCGAGTCCTTGCGGCGCAGGTCCGCGATGCGATTCTGCAACTTCTGCTGCAGGCCGCGCAGGGCGTCCGAACGTTCGCGCAACTGGGGAGCGAGGTCCTTCAGTTCGTTCCAGCGCTTGTGCTGGTCCTGCGGGAACGTGCGCCGTTCGCTCGATTCCTGACCCTTCACGATCTCGGCGAGTTCCGCGTTGGCCTTGTCGCGTTGGGCATCCGCCACCGCCGCTTCGCTGTCGACAAACAACCAGCCGTTGACGAGCGCTTCCGCCACCGCCGGTGAGTCCAGGCCCTCCAGGCTGCGGATCGCACCCTCGAGGTCCAAAACAACGGCCGGCTTGTCCTTCTTCGCGCGGTAGAGCTTCTGGAAGGCGGGCACGGCCCGCGCCTCATCCTGGCCAAGGACAGGGAGGACGAACACCGCGAGCGCAAGCCAGACGCGGATCCACGAAGAGTTGAGAAGTTGTGGCATCGGACGGAGTTCGGGCAGCCCGAAGATTGTGGCCACCACGCTCCTTCCTGGCCAGCCTCTCAGCGCAACGACTGCACGACTTCGGCAAGCCAGGGCGACAGCCACACGTGCCCACCGCCATGCAGGAGCCGGCTCGCCGGAGACACCCCAGCCGGCCGGAGCCACAACGCGAGGGCTTTCCAGGCCGCGCGCCGGACCACTTCCGGCATCGCAGTGTTCCCGGCATGTTGGCGCAGCACCACCCCGGCCTCCGGCCGATGCGAACGCCCCATCGCCATCAGCAACGAAGCGATTTCGGCAGGCTGCCGGGTATTGACGAGGGCCGCGCGCAACGCCGCGAAGTCGGCATCCGTCGCGCGGCGTCCACACAGGTCCGCCGCCAGCGAACGCAGCGCCGGGGTCGCCCCGAGCATGACGTTCTCGCGCACGGGCACCATGGCGTCCCCACCAAGCAGGCCCTCGACCTCGAGCGCCATCGCGCGCGCCACCTCCGTCTGGAACACGTCCCGCTGCACGACCAAAGCGCGCGCCGGCGCGGACGCATCCCCCGGTGAGGCCCGCGGCGAGCAGCCACACGGGCCGCCAGTCCGCGGAGTGGTCCTGCCGCTCGGCCGCCGCCACCGCAAGCCTCGCGTCCGCGCCCGAGTGCAGCGCGAGGCCAAGGCCCGCCACGGCCCGCAGGGACGCCGGCGCCTCGGGCATCCGCGCGGGATACAGCCGCCACTCCGAAGCCACCAACCACCCGAGCGCACTGCTCTTCGGATCGGGCCGCAGCACGACGCGCGCCAACACGTCTGCCGCCCACTCCGGCCGCTGCAGACATGCCGCGAACGCGGCGAGGCGCAGGTCCTCGGCCGGCGACAACAGCCAGGGCCGCAAGCTCACTGCCGCCGCGAGCCAATCGCCACCCATTCCCGCGCAGTGCACGACGAGGCCCGGCGCGTTGCAGGCCCCCGGCTCGCGCAGCCAGTGGCGCGCCTCCTGCACCACCACCTCGCATCGGGCCAGCACAACGGCCGCGCAGACCGCTTCGCGCAGTTCGGGCAGATCGGCACTGGCCTGCGCAGCGCGGCGCAACTCGGATTGGGGGAACACACCATCGCGACACGCCGCAATGCCGAGCGCCAGTGCCGCCACGGCCCGAATGCGCTCGCTGCGCTCCACGCAGGCCAGCACGCGCACGAGCGCGAAGCGAGCGCGCGCCCCACCCAGTTCGCCGAGGCCCAACACCGCCGCCTGCTGCACTTCGAGGCTGGGATCGACGAGCTGCTGCAGCAACGGCTCGAATGCGCGCGCCTCGTCGCCGGCACAACCAAGCGCCAAAGTGGCCCCGGCCCGGTCGACGGGCGATTCGGCCTGCAGCGCCGCCAGCAACCATCGGCCAGAAACGCGCGGCAGCGCAAGACCCCCGACGGTGTGGTCAGAGGCTTCCTCGGTCCAGATCCGCTCGGCGCCCGGCGAATGCTCGGGCACGGGCAGGAATCGATCCCGATTCCACGTCCAATAACAAACGACCTGCGCCAGGGCTGAGTCGGGTGGCACGCACCCGGTCGGGCCCCCTCAACCCCAGCTGTGACCGCCATGCTCCACCGAAACAAGCGGGGCTTTGGCCCGATGGTACACGGCGTATCCGCCCATGCGAGCGGCCGGTTGCTGGCAGATCAGCGGGGCCGCAACGAGCATCGGCAGGATCCCATGGCGAAGGCATTGCATGGCGCTCACCAAGCAAGCGGTATGCCGGGGCCTGGAATGGGCCAAATACCTACGCTTCGCAGGAACTGCTACTTATGCGTAGCGAGAGCATCAACGTGGCACTTCTGCTATGCTCCGGCAATGAGGAATGAAGCGGCATTGCGGTACCTCGTGCCCTCTTGCGCAATCCTGGGCACCATGCTTGGGACACCGGCTCTCTCGGCCCAGGGCTCGGTCTACCGCTCCGCAGTCGAAGCAACCGCTGACAGTTTCGCTACCGAGACGGCCGGGTTCCTGCTCGCCATCCCCGGCGTCGAACAGGACTTCGTGCTCTTTGCCGACGGCCAATTGGAGTTTCGCGCCAACCACACGGCGCGGCTCTCCGGTTTCTTGCACCGGCA
>JADZDL010000066.1 GCA_020851075.1 Planctomycetota bacterium
CCAAGCGCGAACACATCGAGGCGGCCGTCGACGGTTGCCGATTGCGCCTCGATCTGTTCGGGCGCCATGTAGTGCGGCGTGCCGGCGAAATCCCCGGTGCGTGTCACCCCCGGCGCTTCGAGATCGCGGGCGAGGCCGAAGTCGGCGAGCAACGGCGTGCCAGCGCGCCGCAGCAGGATGTTGGCCGGCTTCACGTCGCGGTGCACGACGCCGGCGGCGTGGGCCTGCACCAGCGCCTCGGCAATCGGCAGCAGGCACTTCAGAACGGCCTCAGCGTGGCTGCGCCCGACGATTGCCTGGCCCGCCCCTGCATCGCGCATTGCCGTACCGAGGGCCTGCGCCAGGGCGTTGCCGTCGAGGCTCGCTGGTTGGTTACCACGTAGGGTGGTGAGCAGCGTGGCCAACGAGCAGCCGTCGACCAGTTCCATGGCGAAGTAGTGGTGGCCCTCGGCCTCGCCACTGGCGAACACTGGGACCAGATGTGGGTGCTGCAGCCGCGCCAGCAGTTCCGCCTCGCGGCGGAATCGCACGAGGGCCACGGGGCTGTGGGCGCGATGGTCGGGCAAGACCTTCAGCGCGACCCGGCGACCGAGCGACCGTTGTACGGCTTCGTAGACGACCCCCATGCCGCCGCGGCCCAGTTCGCGCAGCAGGTGGTAGTCGCCGAGAGTGGCGAGACCCTGGGCTTCGGTTGCTTCCTCGGCATCGGCGAGCAGGGGTTCGAGCAGGTGGCGCAGGTCCGGATGTTGGGCGAGCAGGTCGGCGTCGGGGACCGTGGCCTCGATCCGGTGTTGGCGCAGCAGCTCGAGGGCGCGCGCTAGTTGTTGCAGGGCTGGATCGGGCGCGGCCATTCTGCGCCACGATACCGCACCGCAGTTGCCACGCGTGGGCGCCCGGCCTCCCGAATCGCCACCGGGTGCGTAAGAACCGTTGGCCCGGTGCTCCTGACCCAGCCATCACCACGATTCCGCGCACTTTCGCGAGGCGTGCCAGGGGGTAGGCTACGCGCGTGCCACGCTCCCTACTCGTCGCGTTCGTCCCATGGTTGGCCACTGCCCTGCTGGCCCAGGACCCCGTCGAAACACGCCTGCAGGCGCTTTCCCTCGAACAGAAGGCCGGGCAGCTGTTCATGTCGTGGAGCCTGTCGCGCGCGGAAGGCGGCAATCACGAGAAGATGCTGAACTGGGTCCGCGACGCCGAACTCGGCGGCGTGATCCTGAGCCTCGGCACGGTCGACGACGCGGCGGAGCTCATTCCCAAGCTGCAGGCGGCGTCGAAGGTGCCACTTCTGCTCGCGGGCGACTTTGAAGGCGGCGTGTGGTGGCGATTGTCGGGTGCTACCGAACTCGGCAACCAGATGCTGTTTGGGGCCACACGTTCGGAGTGGCTTTGCGAAGAGGCGGGACGCATCACGGGCGAAGAAGCGAAGGCGCTTGGGTTTCACTGGGTGTTTGCGCCCGTGCTCGACGTGAACAGCAATCCCGCGAACCCGATCATCAACGTGCGCAGCTTTGGCGAGGATCCCGAACTCGTCGCGCGTTTTGGTTCGGCGTTTGCGCGCGGTGTGCGCGGCGCGGGCCTGCTCGCGTGCGGCAAACACTTCCCTGGTCACGGTGATGTCGACAGCGACTCGCATCTGGCTCTGCCGACGGTGCCCGGCGACAGCGAACGACTGCATCGCGTCGAATTGCGGCCGTTCGCGGAGGCGGCCAGGCAAGGCCTCGAATCGGTCATGACGGGCCATCTCGCGGTGCCTGGGCTCGGTGAGGATCCCTCGCTGCCGGCGACGCTCAGTGCGCACATTCTCGGCGATGTGCTGCGCAAGGAACTCGGGTTCACGGGGCTGGTCGTGACCGATGCGCTCGAGATGGGCGGGGTGAAGAACGCGTTCGAGCCGGGCGAAGTCGCCGTGCGGGCGCTGCTGGCGGGCGCGGATGTTCTGCTGATGCCGCCCGACCCGCTCGTTGCGCGTGCGGCGGTTGTCGAGGCCGTAAAGTCCGGGCGCGTGCCGATGGAGCGTCTCGATGCGGCGGTGCGTCGCATTCTGGAAGCCAAGGCGAAAGTCGGCCTGTTCCGTGGTGAGGGCATGGTGGACCCGCAGTGGAAGCAGCGGGTAGGCAGCAAGGAATCGCGGCAGATCGCCGAGACGATTGCTGCCCGTGGCATCACGCTCGTGCGCGATCGCGGCAGTTTGTTGCCGCTGCAGCCGAACGTCGACACGGCTGGCACCGTGTTGCTCGTCGTGAAGGACAAGGACGAAGGTGGTGTTTCGCCGTTGGCGACCGCGTTGACCGAGAAGGGCATCGAGCAGGTTGCCGTGTCCGCCGCAACCACGCCGGCCGAGGCGGTGAAGGCAATCGAGCGTGTCGGTCGTGCGAAGCGTGTGATCGTGGCGCTCTACATCAAGGTGCGCGAATACACGGGGGGCATCGGTCTGCCGCCCGCAGTGCGGCCCGTGTTGGCGGCGTTGCGCGACGAACAGGATGTGTTTGGGGTCTCGTTCGGCAACCCGTACCTGATCCACGATTTGCCCGTGATCGATACCTACCTGTGCGCCTATCTGGCCACGGGGCCCACAGAATCGGCTGCTAGCGCCATTCTGCTCGGCAGCTTGAACACGATCGGCAGATTGCCGGTGTCGATTCCCGACGTGGCCCCCGCGGGCACGGGCCTCGTGCGCTATCGGCCGACGACTTCGGATGGTCGTCCCGAGCAATTCGGTGTGGATGCCAAGCTGCCGCAGCAACTGCAGCAGGTGCTCGACAAAGCGGTGGCGGATCACGCGTTCCCCGGTGCTGTTTGCCTGGTCGCGCGCAACGGTTGGAACCTCGTTCGCGTGAGTGCGGGCAAGGTTGGTTACGCGGAGGCTGATGCCAAGGTTGCACCCGACACGCTGTATGACCTCGCGTCGCTGACGAAAGTGTGTGCGACCGTTCCGGCGGTGTTGCGACTCGCCGCGGCTGGCGTGGTGTCGCTCGACGATCCGGTGCAGAAGTGGGTGCCCGCGTTTGTCGGTAATGGCAAGGACAAGGTGACGTTGCGTCATCTGCTCGCGCATTGTGGTGGGTTGCCTGCCTACGAACGTTATTACCGCACCCTGCAGGGCAAGGACGCGATCGTCGCCGCGGCGGCGCAGGAAGGGCTGATGACGGAGCCCGGCACGAGCACGACCTACAGTGATCTCGGCTTCGTCCTGCTCATGGCGGTCGTGGAGCACGCGAGTGGTGAGCCATTTCCGGTGTTCGTGCAGCGCGAAGTGCTCGACCCGCTCGGTATGACGAAGGCGCGCTTCGTGCCGACCAAGGGGGCCTCACTCGCCAGCGCCGCGCCGACCGAAGAGGATGCGCAGCGTGGTGGCATCGTGCGCGGCTACGTGCACGACGAGAACGCGTTCGCGATGGGCGGCATCTCTGGTCACGCGGGGCTGTTTGCGACCGCGGATGATGTGATGAAGCTCGGACTCATGTGGATGGGTGGCGGGCGCGAGTTCCTGCCGCGCGACCTCGTGATGCAGGCGACGCACCCGGCGGGGCTCGTGCCAGGCGATGCTTCGCGCGCGGTTGGCCTGCAGATGCTGCAGCCGGGGTGGGCCGGAACGGTCGTGTCGCCGGGCACGTTTGGCCATACCGGATTTACGGGCACGTCGCTTTGGTGCGATCCAGAACTCGACGCCTGTGTCGTGTTGCTCACCAACCGGGTGCACCCGACGCGGGTCAACAACAGGATCCAGCAGGTGCGCCGGGAGGTGCACGACGTGGTCCGGGCCGCGATGCGCTAGGATTCCTGGGTACCCTCTTGTCCCGTGCCGGCGGGGCGCTTCGCTCCTGCGATGGTTTCCCTCGCCGATGAGATTGCAGCATTCAAGCTGCTGCAGACCAAGCTGCCGAAGATCTGGGCGGGCGCCCACGAGCGTCCCCGCGAGTCCCACTCGTGCCTGATCATTCCGTCCCTGAGTTTTGATCAGGAGGAACTGCGCAAGGTCACCGGCGTGCCGTTCTATGAGGAGCGCCTGATGTTCCTCCTCATGCGCTTGCGTCGGCCTGGCGCGCGCTTGATGTATGTAACCAGTCAGCCGGTCGACGAAGATATCATCGACTACTATCTGCAACTGCTCGTCGGGGTGCCGCCGATGCACGCGAAGCGTCGGTTGACGATGCTGTGTGTGCAGGATGCGAGCCCGCGCGCACTGACGGAGAAGGTGCTGGAGCGGCCGCGGGTCATCGAGCGCATCCGCCAGTGGATTGGTGATCCCGAGCGGGCCTACATGACGTGTTTCACGACGTCGCCGCTCGAGCGCACGTTGGCCGTAAAGCTCGGCATTCCACTCAATGGTGCCGACCCCGATTTGTTGCATCTGGGCACCAAATCGGGTTCGCGCGAGGCGTTTCGGATGGCTGGCATCGAACTGCCGGCGGGCACGGAGAACCTGCAGAGTGCAGAGGCTGCGGTCGAATCACTCGATGAGCTCAAGGTGGAGATTCCGGCGCTGCGGCGGGCGGTCGTCAAGCTCAATGCCGGCTTCTCCGGGGAAGGTAATGCCCTGTTCACCTATCCCAATCCGATGCCGGGCGAGAGGACGGCCCGGCTGGCGGCGATCCGGAAGGCGTTCGACACGTTGAAGTTCGCGGCCGAAGATCACGGCAAAGCCGGGTTCTTCGAGAAGTTTGCCGAGATGGGCGGTGTCGTCGAGGAGTTCCTTGAGGCCGAAGAAGTGCGCTCGCCGAGTGTGCAGTTGCGCATTACCCCGCTCGGCGAATTGCAGATCATCTCCACGCACGATCAGGCCCTCGGCGGCAATTCGGGCCAGGTCTATCTCGGTTGCCGTTTCCCGGCGAATCGGGACTATCGCCAGATGATCACGGAACGCGCCCACTACGTCGGCGAAGTGCTGCGCGATCGCGGGGTGCTGGGGCGTTTTGCGATCGACTTCCTGGTCTACCGGAATGCCGGGGAAGAGTGGCAGTGTGGCGCGATCGAGATCAACCTGCGAATGGGTGGGACGACCTTCCCATTCACCGCGCTGGACTTCCTCACGGGTGGTGCGATCACCGGGGACGGCGACTATCGCTCGCGCACCGGGGTGCTCAAGTACTACTTCGCGACGGATGCGCTCGTGTCGCCTTCGTACCGCGGACTGTTGCCACAGGACTTCCTCGAGATCGTCATCAGCCACGGGTTGCACTTCAGTCCGTCGACCGAGACGGGGGTGCTATTCCATATGATTGGCGCCCTATCACAATTCGGCAAACTCGGCGTCATCTGCATCGGCAACAGCGCGCAGGAGGCTGATGATCTCTACCAGAAGACGCGCGATGTGCTCGACATGGAAACCGACCCGACGCACAAGAGTCACGGGGAGCTCATGTCGATGTTTGATGACTTCCCGCATTTGATGGATTGACGCGCGGCGGTGGCGGTGGCGGCGATGGTGGAGTTGGCGAGAGGATGGCGCTTTTCGAGCGATGCTCGGCAAACACTGGCTGGTCAGGTCGCGACCTCGCGGTAAGGTGACCCGCCATGTCGAAACCCGCCGACACCCGTACGCAGTGGATGGTCCTCGTGGCCGCGTTCCTCGGCTGGTTGTTTGATGGTTACGAGATGGGGCTGTTTCCCGTCATCGCACGACCGGCACTGAAGGACATCCTCGGTCCAGGGGCTGGTGATGAGGCGATTGGTTGGTGGATGGGGATCGCCACCGCGGCTTTCCTGCTCGGGGCTGCAGGGGGCGGCGCGATTTTCGGTTGGCTCGGGGATCGCATCGGCCGCGTGAAGAGCATGGCGCTCAGCATCCTCGTCTACTCGCTCGTGAACGGCCTGGGCTGGTTTGCGACCGAAGCCTGGCATCTGGCGGGCGTGCGCTTCCTGTCGGCGCTCGGCATGGGCGGCCAGTGGTCGCTCGCGGTGGCGCTCGTCATGGAGTGTTGGCCCGAACGCTGGCGACCGATGCTGGCGGGTGCCATCGGGGCGGCGGCAAACGTCGGCTTCCTGCTGGTCGGGGTGACCGCGAGGGTGCACCACGTCACCCCGGAGTCCTGGCGTTGGATGATGCTCGTCGCTGCGGCGCCGGCGTTCCTCGTGGTGTTTGTGATCTGGGCAGTGCCCGAAAGCCAGAAGTGGCGCGATGCAGTGGCAACTTCGGGCCATGGGCAACCGCTGCGGGAAGTGTTCGGCCCCGCGCTGCGCAAGAAGACCCTGCTCGCGATCGCCTTCGCCTCGATTGCGTTGATCGGCACCTGGGGCTCCGTGCAGTGGTTGCCGGTGTGGGCCAACCAGATGGTGACGGCGTCGGGCGCGGATGCAGTGGCCGCCGGCGAGGCGACCGCGAACGTGCACATGATCCAGGCGCTTGGTGCGATCACGGGGGCCTTCGTGGCGCCCTTGCTCGGGGCGCGGCTAGGTCGCCGCTGGTCCTACTTCCTGATCTGTCTGCTGTCCGTGTCGGTGTGCGCGATCACGTTCCGCGGTTGTGACACGTACTCCAACTCCTTCCTGGTGCTCGCCTTTTCGATGAGTGTGGCCACGGCGTCGATGTACGGCTGGTTCCCGCTCTACTTCCCCGAGTTGTTCCCAACCCGCGTGCGCGCCACGGGGCAGGGCGTCAGCTACAACAGCGGGCGCGTGCTGGCGGCGGTGGGGGCGCTCACGCAAGGCCAGCTCGTGGCTGCGTTCGGCGGCAGTTACGCGCAGGCCGGGGCGGTTGTCAGCCTCGTCTACGTGTTGGGCCTCGGACTGATCTGGCTCGCGCCCGAGACCAAGGGCAAGCCGCTGCCGGATTGAGGTCAGCAGCAGCGGCTGATGCCCGAATATCGTCGTTCCAGGGAGTCGAGCCAGAACTGCTTCTGGGACATCGGCTGCTGGTGCGGGCAGTCCGGGTGCGCTTCTCGATGCGCTGCAAAGCCAGCGAGGTAGTTCTCGTAGGCGGCGTCGCCACTCCACTGGCGCAACCACCACCAGACGCGGCGAACGTAGTGTGCCCGGTGGGCCGTGGACCGCGGCGAGTTCATCGGCGGGCCTCCGTCCAGCGGGAGGCCACGTAGGGCGCTTCGTTGAGGACAGCCTGCTTGCGGCCGCTGAGAATGCGCCACCATTCGCCGATTGCCTCGAGCAGCAGCACGAGCACGAGCACGGCGAAGAGGCCCGCGAGGCCGGCGTCGAGCCAGTCGTTCCAGATGGCGCTGCGTGCGGAAGACGCGGCCGCTTCGCTGAGTCCGCCGGCATCGAGCAGTTTCTGTTTGGCTTCGGCATCGGCCAGGAACCCGATGCGTACCTCCGGCGAGAAGATCTTCTCCCACGCGGCGGACATCGTGATCACGATGAGCCACACCATGGGCACCAGCGTCACCCAGGCCCAGCGCGCCTTCTTCATCTTGATGAGGATCGTCGTGGCGACCACGAGTGCGACGGTCGCCAGCAGCTGGTTGGCGATGCCAAACAGCGGCCAGAGCGACTTGATGCCGCCTTGGGGATCGTTAACGCCGACGTAAAGTAGATAGCCCCATGCGCCGACGATGAGCGCGCTCGACAGCAGCACCGCCGGCAGCCAGCCCGGGCGAGCGAGCGGTTTCCAGGCGAGGCCGAGCACCTCCTGCACCATGAAGCGTCCGACGCGCGTGCCGGCGTCGAGCACGGTGAGGATGAACATCGCCTCAAACATGATTGCGAAGTGGTACCAGATGCCGAGCATCCTGCCGCCGCCGATCGTTTGGCTGAAGATCTGTGCCATGCCGACGGCGAGCGAAGGGGCGCCGCCAACGCGGCTCAGCAGGCTCTGTTCGCCGACGTCCTGGGCGAGTTGCTGCATCTGTTCGGCGCGCAGCGGAAAGCCCCAACTCGTGATCTTCGCCGCGGCGGTGGCGGCGTCCGTGCCGATCACGCCGGCTGGGCTGTTGATCGCAAAGTAGATGCCTGGTTCGAGCGCGCACGCGGCCACCATCGCCATCACGCCGACGAAGGACTCCATGAGCATCGAGCCGTAGCCGATCAGCGGCGCGTCCCCTTCGCGGCGAATGAGGCGCGGCGTCGTTCCCGACGCGACGAGCGCGTGGAAACCACTGATGGCGCCGCACGCGATCGTGATGAAGCAGAAGGGGAAGATCTTGCCCGCAAACACGGGCCCGTTGCCGTCCGTGAATTGGGTAAGTGCAGGCATGTGCACGACGGGGCGCACGAGCAGGATGCCGAGGGCGAGCGCCAGCACGACGCCGACCTTGATGAACGCACTCAGATAGTCGCGCGGGGCCAACAAGAGCCACACCGGCAGCGCCGAGGCGAGGAACCCGTAGATGCAGACGCCGATGGCGAGCGTTCCACCGGTGAACGTGAACGCGGCCGCCCAGCTCGGCGATTCGGCAATCCAGCGGCCGGCAACGACCGCGAACAGGATCAACAGAAAGCCGATCAGCGATGCCTCGAGCACGCGCCCCGGGCGCCAGAAGCGCATGTAGCAGCCGACCAGCATCGCGATCGGGATCGTCAGGATCAGCGTCGAAGCGCCCCACGGCGACTCCTTCAGCGCATTCACGAGCACGAGGCCAACGGCGGCCAGCAGGATCACCATGATCGCGAGCACGGCAAACAGCGCGATGCGGCCGGCGCGGGGGTTGACCTCATCGCGCGCCATCTGCCCGATGCTGCGGCCATCGCGGCGCATGGAGCAGAACAGGATCACGAAGTCCTGCACGCAACCACCGAGCACCGAACCGAAGATGAGCCACAGGGTGCCCGGCAGGTAGCCGAACTGTGCGGCGAGCGTGGGGCCCACGAGTGGGCCGGGGCCCGCGATTGCGGCGAAGTGGTGGCCGAGCAGCACCCAACGAGTCGTGGGCACGAAGTCGCGGCCGTCTTCGAGCCGTTCGGCGGGCGTGGCGCGCGTGTCGTCGAGCGCCAGCACGCGCGCCGCCAGGAACGCGGCATAGAAGCGGTGCGCGAGCAGGTAGACGCAACCCGAGGCGGTGATGAACCACACGCCGTTCACAGGTTCGCCGCGTTCGAAGGCAATCGCCGATAGCGACCAGGCCCCGAGTACGGCCAAGGTGACCCAGACAAAGAACTTGGCCAGCTTCGGCATGGCAAAGCTGTACCGGCGCCGCGGGGCCAGGCAAGGCCGGGAATGGCGTTCCGGACGGCCTTGTGGCGGTTGCCACGGCCTGATCCTTGGGGCTCGACCATTGCGCGGCACCCTCGCGGCGGCGATCGTGCACACCGCCATGGCAACCGAGCCGCAACCGGGTCCCAAGCAGGAACGCGCGCCCAAGGCGCGCTGGCTCCGGCTCGGCAAGGCGGTGGCCCAGAAGGTGGGCGAAGGCCCCGGCCCGCTGCTGCGCGCGATCGGCCGCACGATGTGGCGTTCGTTGCCCAAAGGGCTGCGCGGCGGGTCGCTGCGGCGGTTTCGCGCCGTGGCCGATATCTCGTTTCGTGAGGCCGAGGCGGGCATCGAGCGCGCCGGGCTCGTGAGCGTGATCCTGCCCGTCTACAATCAGGCCGATCTGCTCGGCGAAGCGGTCGCCAGCGTGCTCGAGCAGTCGTACCGCAATCTCGAACTCCTCGTGCTCGACGACGGCAGTCGCGACGATGTCGGGGCGGTGTTGGCGCCGTTCCGGGGGGATGACCGGCTGCGGCATCTGCGGCAACCCAATCAGGGGCTACCCAAGGCGCTGAGTTCGGCGTTTGAGTGCGCGACGGGCGAGTTCCACACGTGGACTTCGGCCGACAACTTGATGCATCGGAACCAGCTCGAACAGCTCGTTGTGTTCCTGCGCTCGCACACGGACCTCGCGATGGTGTTTGCCGACTACGAGCTGATTGACGAGGCCGGAGCGCCGTTGCGGGGTGGGGACTTCCGCATCCTCGATCGTACGGATCCGAAGGATGGTGCCATCGTGCGCGTCGATCGTCGCGTCGAGGACCTGCACAAAGTCGCCGACAACTTCGTGGGTGGGTGTTTCCTCTATCGAGGGCGTGCGAGCCGGTTGCTCGGCGAATACACCCCGGAGCTCGGGCTCGAAGATTACGACTATTGGCTGCGCATGAACCGCTTGTTGGGGCTGTCGCACCTCGGGTCGCGCGATGTGCTCTATCGGTATCGGGTGCACGACAACACCCTGACGGCCAAAGCGCGCGAACTGCGGCTGCAGGAGGCGGCCGTGAAGCTGCTGCGGCGGGAACAACGTCGTGCGGTGGCGTTTGCCGCGCCGTGTCGCATCGTGGTCGATCGCACCTGCCGCGATTGGGTGCGGGCGGCAGCGGGAGCGTTGCCCGTGCAGGATCTCGAACCCGACTCGCTCCGGGATGGAACGCCGTCGACACTGATCGTCTGTGCCGCGGAACAGTTGGCGACCCTCGACCTTGGGGCGTTGCCCCAGCGAGTGTTCGTGGCCGCGGAGTTTCGTTCGACGCAGGAGGTCTGGCGGTATGGCGCGTTGTTGCCTGCCGGCCGCTGCATCGCGCTGGCGAGGGATGCGGAGGTTGGGGCGCGCCTCCTGGTATTCACGCGCACGGCGTTTGTTTCGCCCGTCGCGGCCGAACGGCTCGAACTCGCGCTGCGGCACCAGGCAGATCGGTCGTTCTTCGCTGTCGACAGCAAGCCGGAGCAGGCCACGCGGGCTATTCCATCGCCCGCGTATCCACGCACGGTTCGCGTGCACTTCGCCGGCGATGCCGAAGCGTGTTCGCGGTTGGCGCACGCCCTCATGGCTCTCGACCCCGATCTGAGCGAGGCCGAAGAACGCTCGGCCCAGGTCGTGATCGGCATCGATACCTGGGCGGGTGCCGCTGCCGCCGCCGCGCGCGGCCAGGCCTATCTGGTGTTGCTCGAGAACCACCGCGAGCTCGCTCAGAATCGCGATGGCGTGCCGCACGTGCGCGCGTGGGTTTCGCACCCAACAGAGTTCCTGGAGCAGGTGGACCGCCAGTTCGGCGCCGCTCCGGAGACCCTGCTGTGGCTGCCTTCGTCCGATGGCGCGGCGCCCGCGTGCACACATCTGCTGCGCTGGCTGCTGCAAGGTGGCTCGGTGCCGGGCGCCCGCGCGCACGTGGCGCGCATGATGGTCGCCGCGACGTCCTGATCCTGCCGTGCCTATTCCTTCCGAAGCTCCGGCCGTCAGCATCCTCACCAAGGTGCGCCATGCCGTGCCCGAGCTGTTTGCGGCAACGGCCCGCAGCGTAGCGGCGCAGACGTTCACGGATTTCGAGTGGGTGATCCTCGAAAGCCCGCCGTACGGCTGCGTCGCCGAAGTGCTCGCCAACAGCGGTTTGCCGCGCGTACGCCACGTGCGCTTGCCGGACGCGCCGACCCTGGCCGCGGGACGCAATGCGGCGGTTGCGGCGAGCCGGGGGGCTCTGCTGGCCATTCTTGATGCGGACGACGAATGTGCGCCGACGCGGCTGGCCAGTCAGGTTGCCTTCCTCGCTGCGCATCCCGAGATCGCGGTCGTCGGCGGCGTTCTCCAGGTGATCGACGATGCGGGCCGCGGGCTTGGTTATCGCGCGTATCCCAACGAGCACGAGGCGATCGCGGTGGCGATGCGTCGCCACAACGCGATGGCGCAACCGGCGGTGATGCTGCGGCGCAGTGCGTTCGAGGCCGTGGGTGGTTATCGCGAATATGGCGAAGGTGCGTGCGAGGACTACGAGCTGTGGTCGCGCTTGATGCAGAACGGCCATCGTTTCGCCAACCTGCGCGAGGTGGTGCTGCGGTATCGCATTCACCCCGGCGGCAACAAGACCCAGCGGATGCGTGCAACGCTGCGCGACACCTTGCGCGTCAAGCGCGAGTATTGGCGGGCGCAGTTCACGTTGGGCGATCATTGCCGGGCGCTCGGCGAACGTGTGTTGCTCAATCTGCCCGCCAGTTGGGTTCTCGGTACCTTCCTGCGCCGTACGCTGCGTTCGTCGCCGCCAGGGAGCAACGAATGACGCGGCGCTTGCGCATCCTGCGCGTCTTGCCGTTCTTCGGCGCCGCGTTTGGCGGGCCGGTGGCGCAGGCACAGCGTGTGCACCGGGAGCTGCTCGCGCGCGGCCATGAGGTGAAGCTGTTGAGCAGCGATCTCGGGCTCGCTTCCACCATTGCGCGTGATGCCTGGCACGAACGGGACGGCGTGCAGTGTTTCTTCGCGCGCGTGGCGGGCCTTGGTGCCCAGCCTCCCTATTGCGTGCCACGCGCAGCCCAGCTCGCGTTGCGCGAAGCACTCGCGCACGTCGATGTGGCGACGCTGAACGTGGGGCTGTCCTTGTGGGGGACCTGGTTGGCGAAGTCCGCAGCCAAAGCGCGCGTGCCGTTTGTCTACAACGCCGAGGGGGCGCTCGACCCCGTGCGGCTCCGCGTGAAGCGGTTGCAGAAACAGCTGTTCCTGCGTTGCTGCGAACGGCGTGTGCTGCGGCGCGCGGCGGCGATCCAGGCGGTGACGGCGGCGGAAGCGGACGCGATCGTGCAGCAGGGCGCGCTGCGTGAGCGCATCCACGTGATCCCGAATGGTGTGCTCTTGCCGCCAGCACCCCTCGCTGAGTCCGTGGCCCAGCTGCGCGAACGGGGCCGCGAACGCCTCTCGGTGCCGCGCGACGCGTTCGTGATCCTGTTCTTCGGCCGTCTGCACGACTTGAAGGGTATCGACCTGCTGCTCGCCGCGGCGGCGCCGTTGCTCGGTGGCCAGCGCGACGTGCGCCTCGCGATCGTGGGGCCCGAGGATGGGGTTGGTGCCGCGTTGCAGCGGCAGGCACAGGCCCTCGGCGTGCAGCGCCACGTCGTGTTCCATCGCGGGGTCGGCGAAGGTGGCAAGGCCGAAGTGTTCGCCGCGGCGGACGTGTTTGCGCTCACCTCACGCAGCGAAGGGTTGCCCAATGCCGCGCTCGAAGCGGCGGCCGCGGGCTTGCCGCTGTTGGTCAGCGAAGATTGCCATCTGCCCGAAGTCGCGGAGTTTGAGGCGGGCACGATCTGCTCGCTGGAGGTGCCGACAATCACTGCGGCGCTGGCCCGCTTCCGCGACGAAGCCGCGTTCACGCAGCGCTGCGGCGAAGGCGCACGCCGCATGGCGGCGGCGCGCTTCGAACTCGGCCACGTCGTAGATCGCCTCGAAACCCTGTATCTGGGCCTTCCTGCGCGCGAGTGACGTCGCCACCGCGCGACTACCTCACGGCAGGAACTTGCTCGGGTCCTTGAGCTTCGCCGGCAGATACTCGTCGATCACGAAGTTGAGGCCCCACTTGGCGAGCGCCTGCTGCTCGGCACGAACGCCCATCTTCAGCATCTGCTCGATCGCCTTCTGCCATTCCTTGTGGGCCTGGAAGAACGGGTCGTTCTTGAGCGCGTCTTTGGCGCGCTTGATGTCGACGTCCTTGAGCGGGTGCGTCGCGTCCTCGAGTTCGAAGTCGAGGATGTCCTGGGGCGTGACACCCATGTAGCGCGCCTGCGGCACGCAGAAGAACTGGTTCAGGTGCACGGCGTTGCCCGAACCGACCTTCAGCGTGCGGTAGATGTTGCTGATCCCGTACGGATCGCAGTCGTTGAAGCAGTAGACGGGGATCTTCTTGTCATCCGACAGCTTGCGGATGAAGCGCCGCGTCGCGCGCGTCGGCACACCACCCGTGCCGATGATGATGCAGTTCTCGGTGCGCCACCACTTGTGTTCGTGCAGGCGCGCGAACATACCGCCGGTTTCGATCACGAGGACGAACTTGGCCTTCGTCTCAAACCGGAAGTGCTCGACCGAGGCCGGGATCGAATACGACCCGCTGCCTTGTTTGGTGCAGTCGATGCGCTCTTCCTGGCCGGTCTCACGATCGCGGTCGATCACGATGAGTTCGCCAGCGACCGAGCCGCCGTGCTCCTCGGGCCGGAAGCGCAGCTGTTCGCGCGTGACGCCTTCGAGGCTGAACAGCGCCTCGATGTCGTCCATCACGGTGTCCGACTCGGGCTGCTCGGTGAACTTCGCGTCGCCCCAGTTCTTCGAGACGTAGTACGCTTCACGTTTCGTCGCGAAGTCGTCCTGTTCGACCATCTCCTTGCTGAGCGCCATGAGCTTCAGCGTCTGCGCGAAGGTCTTCACCGTGTTGACGGTGAGCGTGCGTTCGACGCGGCCGCGGCCCATCTGGAAGCCGCCGCCCTTCTTGTCGTAGCGGGCATTGCGCAGCGAACGCTCGGGGAACTTCAGTTCGGGCTTGTCGAGCTTGTCGATGCGCCCGTGCACGCTCTCGGCGCACTTGATGATCTCGCGAACCGTCACCTTGTCGAGGTCGGTCAGCGGCTTGCGCACCTTCGGCTTCGTGTCCTTCGACTTGTTCTTCTTGGTAGCCATGGCGGGTCAGGGTTGTGCGGCGGAGTGTGGCTCGGCGGTTACAGCTTGCGGCTCTTCTCGAGCACGGTGGTGAGGCTCTCGGTCGCCTTCTTCACGGCGGGCTCGTCGAGCACCAGGATGTCCTTCAGCGCTTCGACGACGTGCGGGATGTACATCGTGATGTAGTTGCGCTTCTTGAACTCGTTGGCGAGTTTGCGGCCCTTGCGCACGTGCGTGCCCAGACGGCGGCCGCATTCCATGAGCGCGAGCCGCAGTTCGTCGCGGATCTCGTCGTAGCTGGCGATGGCTTCCTTCGACTCGCTCGTGAACGGCACCCACACCGACGCGATGTGCACAAACACGACCAGGGGGCCGATCGGCAGCGCGCCGCGCGGTTGCAGCAGGCCGTAGTTCTTCCAGTTGGTGTCGATCACGGCTTTGGTGATTGCGCACGCACTCTGCTGGAACACCAACGGCACGCGGTTGGCAAAGCGGATCAGGCGAACAGGCTCGTCGGCGGCGCCCATGAGCACCTCCTCGTTCACCTTCTTCTTCTCCTGGGCCACGATCTTGCCGCTGTCGGTCATCTGCAGCGTGTCGCCGGGCTTGCCGTAGGCGAGGCCGACTTCGATCGCAAACGGACGGCCGCGATAGACCACGGGCTTGCGCGACGCGGCGACGTAGAAGTCCGCTTCGACCTCCTTCTTGAGGCCGGCGATGATCAGTTCCTCACCGATCGGCGCGATGCACGACAAAGGCGGCGCCATGATCTTGGTCGCATCGATCGCGGCCTTCATCTTGATGACGTCGTCGTTCTGCACGCGCCGCGGATTGGTCTCCGGCTTGATGCCAGCCTGCGCGCAGATTTCCTTCGCGACGCTGGGGCCGACGCGCGAGAAGTCGTTCTGCAGGAACGCACTCACCTGCGTACTTTCGGTCTCCTGCAGCATCTTCAGCAGGATGCCGAGTTCGACGCCGTGCGGGTGCGGCTTGATCTCTTCGACTTCCTTCGGCAGTTCTTTCGTGCCGCGCAGATACTCCGTCACGTTGCCATCCGGGTCCGTGTAGACCAGGTGCACGTGCGGATTGGCGACCGCCATCAGCTTCAAGAACTCTTCGATACCGCGCTGGCCACGGCGGTATTCGCCCTCCATGTCGATCGACACTTCGGTGCCGTGGTCCTTCTCCCACTCGATGTCCTTCTCGGTCGACACGGGGCGGTTCTTCGCCGAGTCGATGCGGATCTCGTAGTAGCACGGCGTCGCACGTTTGCCGGCCTTGCTGCGCACGCGCACGGGCATGCCGGTCGTGAGCTGGCCATACATGCCGGCCGCGCTGATGCCGATGCCTTGCTGGCCGCGGCTCTGGCGCAGGCGATGGAACTTGCTGCCGTAGAGCAAGCGGCCGAACACGTTCGGCACCTGCGCCTTCACGATGCCGGGACCGTTGTCCTCGACGGTCATCGTGTACTTCTTGTCGCTGTCTCCGATGCGCGAGATGGTCACGCGGATATCGGGCATGATGCGCCCTTCCTCACACGCGTCGAGGCTGTTGTCGACGGCCTCTTTCACGGCAGTGAGCAGGGCCTTGCGCGGGCTGTCGAAGCCGAGCAGGTGGCGGTTCTTGGTGAAGAACTCCGACACCGAGATCTCGCGCTGGCGTTTCGCCATCGACTCGGCGTTCTCGGTCGGGGTTTCGGCCTTGGCCTTTGGTTCCTTGGGTTCCTTCGCTGCTGCCATCGCGGTCTTGCCTTCGTTGTTCTCTGCGAACAGGTCCTGCTGGCCAGAGGAGTTGCTCATCGAGGTGCGGTTGTCGAGGTGGATGCGGAGTGGTGGGTAGCGGGGGCCAGGTCCCCGGCCGCTGCTGCGCGGCACTGCGGCGAACGCGGGGAATGCGCCGCGCCAAAAAGTCCGGTGCGGCCGGATTGCAGGCGCGCCACGAAGGGCGATCCCACGCCGCAGGGTTCTCCGCCAGTGCGATTGCTCACGGTTTGGTGTCTGGATCCTGACCGACCCAGGCGCGGCGGAACATACACAGGGGGGGCGTGGGCGGAAGAGGATTCCTGGGGGCGGGGCGGGGTGGGGTTGGTGGGGTGCGGGGGCAATTCGTGATTCCGCGTGGCGCCGCGGGCGAACACCCGCGAGCGCGAGCTGGGCGCTCTCAGGGAGGCGATGGACGAGCTCGATTGTGCGCGCGGTACGGTGGTGACCCTCGACGAAGCCTCGACCGCGAAGAGCGGGAGCCGCGAGATCGAGATCGTTCCGGCATGGCAGTGGCTCCTGGCCTAGTCGTGAGAACTCCTCGGCCGTTTGCCATCGGTGCTACCGGCTGTTGAGGGTTGGCCGGCGGACGGTCCCAAAATTCGCCGTATAGGACGGCGAATTACTGGCAAAATTCGCCGTCTTGGACGATGATAATACCAAGGTGACCGATTCTTCTGCAACCCGTTTCGCGAACCGGCTCGACGAGAAGCTCGCGAACTCCCTGGCGGCGGCGCTGCCAGGCGGCACGCCGCGGCAGGTGCGGTTGCCCCACACCGTCCCCAACAAGGCCACCGCGGTGATCGGCATGCGCCGCGCTGGCAAGACGACCTTTCTGCACCAGTTGCGGCGCCAGCGCCTGGCCGCTGGCACGCCGCGGGAGTGGCTTCCCTACATCAACTTCGAGGACGAGCAGCTCGTCGGTCTGGAGGCCCACCACCTGACTCTCCTTGTCGACGCCTTCTACCGGCGGTTTCCTGCTCTTCGCGCGAAGGAGCGGGTCACCTGGTGCCTCGACGAGATCCAGATTGTGCCCGGCTGGGAGCGGTTCGTGCGACGACTGCTCGACGAAGAGCGAGTCGAGGTGTTCCTGAGTGGATCCTCGGCGCGCATGCTCTCGCGCGAGATCGCCACATCGATGCGAGGCCGGGCTTGGGAAGTGGTGATCCACCCCTTTTCGTTCGAGGAGTTTCTGCACCACCACAACCACCGCCGGCCCGAGCGCCCGGACCTGCTCGATGCGCCAACCCGCTCGCACCTGGAGAACTGGCTGCTCGAGTACCTGGTCGTGGGGGGCTTCCCGGAGGCGCAATCACTCGAACTCGAGAGTCGCCATCGACTGCTGCGCGACTATGTCGACGTCGTCATGATGCGCGACGTCATCGAGCGCCATCAGGTCGGCAACGTCGTGGTCCTGCGTTCGCTCGTACGTCAGCTGCTGGCCAACGCGGGCGGCTCCTTCAGCGTCGAGAAGTTCCATGCGGCCTCGAAGTCCCAGGGGTTGAAGGTCGCGAAGGAGACGGTCCACGAACTCGTCGCACACCTGGAAGACTGCTACCTGGTGCGTTCGCTGTATGTCGACACCGATTCGGAACGTCGTCGCATGGTCAATCCGCGCAAGGTGTATCCGATCGATCCGGGCCTGATCCCCGTGTTTGATCGCGTCGGCAAGCCGAACCTCGGGCACGCATTGGAGACCGCCGTGTTGATCGAGCTGGAACGGCGCGGACGGCAGATCACCTATGTGCGCAACCCGAGCGGCACCGAGGTCGACTTCATGGCGCGCAGTGCTCGGGGGGACGAATTGATCCAGGTCTGCGCCGATGCGCGCGACCCCGCCACGATGGAGCGCGAACTGCGCGGGCTCGACGAGGCAGGCAGCACGTATCCGCGAGCGCGAAGGCGGCTGCTGGTGGCGATGCGCGAGGGACTGCCAGGGCAGGTGCCGTCAGGGGTGGTGGCGCAGACGGTGTCGGAATGGCTGCTGATGCCGGATGGGGATTGAGTGGTGCGTCGTGGGGCTGCGAAGGTGGGAAACCGGGCGGGTTTTAGTTCGCCCGGGAACTACAGCTCCTGCTCGGCTACTCCGAGTGGCGCAACGTCCTGATTGCGATCGACAAGGCCAAGGAGGCCTGTCGGACGTCTGGCCAGAACGAGGCGGACCATTTTGTTGAGGTCACGTAGTTGGTCACTCTGGGATCCGGCGCGGAACGCGCGGTCCAAGACGTGGCTATGGATCGGTACGCCTGCTACTTGCTGGCGTAGAACGGCGACCCGCGCAAGGAGGCCATTGCGTTTGCCCAGACCTACTTCGCGGTCCAGACGCGCCGCCAGGAGTTGATCGAGTCTCGCCTGCTCGATGCCGATCGTGTGCGTGCCCGGACCCGCTCTCAGAGAGAGCGAGAAGGAACTCTCGACGGTCATCTACGAACGAGTCGGCGACGAGAAGAGCTTCGCCCGTATCCGGAGCAAGGGCGACCATGCGCTGTTCGGTGGCGTGACGACCCTGCAAATGAAGGACCGCCTTGGGGTTCCGGAGAGCCGTCCTCTGGCCGGCTTTCTGCCGACTGTGACCATCAAGGCGAGAGACTTCGCCAACGAGTTGACCGTGCCGGCAAGTTGGCTGGCCCGAAGGACGGCACAGGGCGTGGCGACGAGTTGGGTAGTCTGCAGCCATGAGCTCGTGCGATACTAAGATCGGTGATTCGCCGTTCTCGACCCGAGCAGCTTGCTTCATCAACATAGCCCAGTAACAGGTCAACCATGATCGTTGCCCATACTCACAGTCTGCGGGAATGCCGCGTCTCGTCATTGCCTGCGGCTCTGGCCTTGATCGCGTTCGCGAGTGCGGCACTGGCGCAGGGCGCGATCGATGCCACGGCAAGCTTGTCCGGCCGTGTAGTCGACGTGCTTGGAGAACCTATCCCCGCGGCGAACGTGTATGTGGACTCGAGCCCGGCGGGCTTGAGATTGGCCACTGGTAAGACCGACGGCTCCGGGTTTTTCATAGTGGCGAGACTGCCGCGTGACGACTTCGCACGGATCACCGTGCGGGCACCGGGTTTTGTCAGCGAACCCACGTGGGCGGGGCGACTGCAAGCTCACGGCTCGCTCGCGTCGGATCTCGTCATGCTGCCAGCGGGCAAGATTGGTGGGGTCGTCGTCGACGCGACGGGCAAGGCCGTTGCCTTCGCTTGCGTGCATGCGAGCGCGCCGTTCGGCCGCAACCGGGCGCAGACGGAGACCACCGCGGACGCTGAGGGCAGGTTCGTGCTCGAGGACGCTCCGCTGGGCGAAGTCCTGCTGATGACCTGGCAACGGGGTTTCGTGCTCGACGAGCGCCGGCTGTTTTGCCGCGGCGATACCGGAGAACGCATCGTGCTAAGCGATCAGGGCCTCAGTAATCAGGGCGCGTCGAAGCTCGCGGTCACGGTGACGGGGCTGGTTGACGAGGCCGATCGTTCGACCGTGCGGCTACGCCTTGAACGCTTCGTCGACAATTGGAGCCAACCCCTGCCGAGCGCGCTTGGCCATTGCAGTCTCGACGGCAACTCGAAGTGCACCGTCGAAGGGCTCTTGCCGGGCAAGTACCAGATGATCGTGGTCTCGCCGCGCATCTCCGTGGGCGCCTCCGCAGGTTCGCGCGACGCCCAACTGACGGTTGGCCGCGGGCAAGTCCAGGAAGTGACCTTCGCCGCGGCCGTTCCCGGTGGCGTCAAGATCACGGGTATGCTGCGAGGGCAGGACGGAACCGCGCTGGCTGGCAAGGAGTTGGCCTTCAGCTCCTCCAACGGCGTGCGCATCCAGGGCGTGCGCACCGATGCGCAGGGCAGCTTCTCGACCATCGCATCCTTGACGGAGGGTGAGAAACTCTGGCCCTCGTTGGCCCAGGACGGGCGGTTGGCGATCACCGATGCGTCGATGGAGGCGATTGCCGTGCGAGGCGCGCAGCTCGATCTCCATCTGGTGGCGTGCGAGTGCACGGAGCTCCGCGGCCGGGTCCTCGACCAACAGCTGCGCGGACAGCCCGGAGCGCGCGTCGCACTGACCGCCATCTACCAGGGCTATGGCAACTCCATCATTATCTCTCCGGAACGCAACGAAGTGGCGGCTTCGCGTGCCGACGCGAACGGTCAGTTTGTGCTGCGCTGGTACCAGGGATCGGCGAAGCTCTCGGACCTGCGCATCGAGGCAATGGACCCTCGCGGCGGTGCCGTGCAGGACCTCACCGGCGTTGGGGAAGGTGAGGCTGTGGAATTGCGCCTCAGGCCTTCGAACGGGGTCGCGGGCTGCGTACGCGACGCGGCTGGGAAGCCCGTTGGTGGAGTTCGCGTCTTGATCACGAACCTGGCCGAGGACAATCGTGCATCGCAGCGGGGCGGGGTCGAGGTGTGCACGGACCGCCTCGGGTTCTACCGTTTGGCATCGTTACGAGAAGGTGAGTACCGCATCGATGTCACGCTGCGCGGGCAAACGGTTCTGAAGTCGTTGAGCCCGGTGGCGATCAAGGCGGGGGAGTGCCGGACCGGAATCGACTTCGTTGTCGATCCATGACTGGTCGCATCGTGTTTGACGTGACCCGGGCACACGACTTCGCTCAGAAGTGTACGTACACGCTCGGGTTGCTGACCGCGATCGAACCCGTGGCGGTATCGAGCACCGCACCTTGCCACGCGACCTGGATGCCGAGCACCCACGGCGCGTTGGGCACAGCGTAGCCGCCGGTCACGGCGGGCGCGCTCCCGACGGCGTGCAGCGCATAGCCTGCAGCGAGCCAGATTGGGTCGACGACGCCGGCCGTGAAGGACGGGGCACCAGCGAAGCCGACGCACAGATACCCGATGCTGCCGTTCGGAACGTCGAGTGTCGCCATTGCGGTGCCAAAAAGAGCCTGCGTGGACGCGTCGAGCGGCGGGATCGTGCGGTTCACGAGGGTCAGATTCGGATCGAACGGCGGTATTGCGAGGCCCTGCAGGGTCACGCTCGGATCGAGCGTGACGGTTCCAATGCCCGCGACAGCAGGCTGCGCGACCGTCGACGAAAGCGTCGTGCCGCCGTGCAACAGCAGTTCACCTCCGCTCATGACGGCGAGGGCGAGCCCCAATTGCGAACTGCCCTGGATCCGGCAGTTGGCGAGGTGAACGCGCCCGCCACCTTGGCGAATGCTGATTCCCTGCTGCGTCGTGATGTTGCAGTTTGTCATCACCACGTTGCTCAAATACGCGCTGATCGCGTTGTCCACGAACGATGTGTGAACGATGCTCGAGTCGCGCACAAACACACGGTCGCAGGACGACACGATGAGCGCTGAATCACTGGCGGGCAAAGAGCTCCCGGTGCAGCGCTCGATGACGATCGTTCCAGTGGAGTTTCGACACTTCAGGGCGAACCCCAATGGGCCAGCGTTTCCTGTCCAACTCACCTCCCGCAGCGACACGAATCGGTCGCTGGCGAGGTCGGCGATCTCGATCGCCGGGTACGCGAAATAGCTGTTGCTGACGATCACCCCGGTGGTACCAAACACACTGAGGCTCTTGTTCTGGATGCGGAACGGGCTGTAGGTCCCCGGTCGAACCTGCAGCACCGCGCCATCGGGCACTGCCGCGACCGCCGTCGCGATCGACGTATAGTCCGTTCCAGGGCCGTTGTTGACGTCGACCACGAACACCTGTGCTGTGGTCGTGCCGATGCAGAAGAGCGCCGCGCAAAGGAGTCGCATGGGAGGTTCTCGATGAGGCCAATTGCAGGGCCTCGTTCACGCTCATCATGCCAGAGCCTCTGCCTGATTGCTGGAGTTATGGGTTCTGGCAGGAAGCAGCGTGGCCCGCAACGACACTCCTGCTCGCCACCATGCCAGCTCAGGATCCGGTGCCCTGCGACGAGGTTCTGCTCGCGGATGTCGACGCCCATCGCCCCATCGGCCCCTCCGCCACTTGCCGAGGCGGTTGCTGGCGGCCATCCAGGATCCGGAGTCGATCCGGAAGGTGCTGGGGTCGCTGCGCCTATCGGCGGAGGTTCCGGAGCTTCCGTAGGGGCGTTGACGGCGGTGGCGGGGCCGGGGATGGTGGCGAGGTGGGTTCCGGGTGGTCCGGGACGATGGTTGAAGTCCCGACTCCCAAGATGCGGCCCCGCGCGGTGAAATCGCTCCATGGCGTGGGGTCACGAATGCGGCCCATCTCCCTCGTCCTGCCGTTGTTCGCGGCGCTCGCCAGCGCCCAGGACCAGCCGCAGTTGCCGGCGGCGGCCGAGCACCCGGTGGAGTTCGTGCGCGACATTGCGCCGCTTCTGGAGGCGCATTGCATCGAGTGCCACGGGCCGGCCAAACAGCGCAGCGGCTACCGACTCGACAGCAAGTCGATTGCCCTGTCGGGCGGTGACGGCCACGCCCCCAACATCGTGCCGGGCAACGGCGCGGGCAGCCCGCTGCTGCGCTTCGTCGGTGGGCTCGATGCAGACCTCGTGATGCCGCCCAAGGGGCCGCGGCTCACCGTCGACGAAGTCGCGCGCCTGCGCCGCTGGATCGACGATGGCGCGGTGTGGCCGGACGAGGCGAGCGTGAAGGCGGTGGACCCGCTCGATTGGTGGAGCCTGCGGCCACTGCAGAAGCCGGCGTTGCCGGAACCGGCGTCGGGGCA
Source organism: Planctomycetota bacterium (assembly GCA_020851075.1). GTDB lineage: Bacteria > Planctomycetota > UBA1135 > UBA1135 > UBA2386 > JADZDL01. Next base: position 22,663 of record JADZDL010000066.1, read on the forward strand.
GGAACGCGCGGCGAACGCCGTCGACGCCTTCGTGCGCGATCGGTTGGCGCAGCACGGGTTCGCGATGGCGGAGGAGGCTGACCCGCGCACGCTGTGCCGGCGCGTGTTCTTCGATCTGATCGGCTTGCCGCCGTCCCCCGAGCAGCTCGATGCCTATGTGGCGGATGCGCGCGCCGACAAGTACGAACGACTCGTCGATGAGTTGCTGGCCTCCCCGCGGTTTGGCGAACGCTGGGCCCGGCATTGGCTCGACGTCGTTCATTACGGTGACACCCACGGCTACGACAAAGACCAGCCGCGACCCAATGCCTGGCCCTACCGCGACTACGTCATCCGCGCCTGCAACGAAGACAAACCCTATGCGCGGTTCGTGCAGGAGCAGATCGCGGGGGACGTCCTGTTTCCCGGCACCCGCGATGGGGTCGAGGCCCTCGGGTTCCTGGCGGCCGGACCGTGGGATCTGATCGGTCATGAGGAAGTGTCCGAGGACAAGATCGACGGCAAGTTCGCGCGGCACTACGACCGCGACGACATGGTTGGCAATGCGATCGGCACGTTCGCGAGTCTGACGGTGCAGTGCGCGCAGTGTCACAACCACAAGTTCGACCCCGTCACGCAGGCCGACTACTACGCGCTGCAGGCGGTGTTTGCGGCCGTGGACCGCACCGACAAGCCGTATGACATCGATCCGGCGATCGCCAGCCGTCGCGCGGAGTTGCAGCGCGAAGCCCGGCAACTGGCGGAAGTGGCCACACGCCTCGAGGCCGAGGTGATCGAACGCGGCGGTGCGCGGCTCGCGGCGATCGACGCCGCGCTGCACGAGGCCGAACGCGCCGCGAAGCCGACGCGGGCGCCAGAGTATGGATGGCACAGTGCGATCGAGAGCGCGGCGGCGGCGACCAAGTGGGTGCAGGTCGACCTCGGCGCCGAAGTCGCAATCGAGCGCGTGGTGATGGTGGGTGCCGAGGACGACTTCCACGACATCGGGGCGGGTTTCGGGTTCCCGGTGCGGTTCCGCATCGAAGCCAGCATGCATGCGGACTTCGGTGGGGAACCCGCGGTGATCGCCGCCCGTGACGCGGCGGACCAGCCGAACCCTGGAACGGCACCGCAGTCGTTCGCTGCGCACGGTCTGCGGGCCCGCTACGTTCGCGTGACCGTGTCGCGTCTGGCGCTGCGCAAGGACGACTTCATCGCCGCGCTCGCGGAGTTGCAGGTGTTCGATCAAGTGGGTGCAAACCGCGCCCGCGGTGCCGCCGTCACTAGCAGCGACAGCATCGAGATGGCGCCGCGGTGGGGGCGGCAGAACCTCACCGACGGCATCTATTCGGCGATTACCACGGATGCTGCGTCGGCGGACGCGTTGCGCGCCGAGCGGGAGGCCCTGCTCGACGAAGTGCTCGACGAGGCGGCGCGGCGCGTGCGGGCCGAACACGCGGCGGCCGCGACCCGCAACGCCGAGGCTCTGGCCGCACTGCCGCCGCCCAGCCGCGTCTACGCGGCCACGGTGCACACGGGCTCGGGCGCGTTCCGCGGTACCGGCGCACAAGGCGGCCAACCGCGGCCCATCCACCTGCTCGCGCGCGGCCAGGTGACGATGCCGGGTGTCCTCATGCAGCCCGCGGCGATCGCGGCGTTGGCGCCGCTGCTGCCGGCGGACTTCGCCCTCGCCGACGATGCACCCGAAGGTGAACGGCGCGCGGCGCTGGCGCGGTGGTTGACGGATGCGCGGCATCCGTTGACCTGGCGTTCCATCGTCAATCGGGTCTGGCAGTACCACTTCGGCCGTGGCCTCGTCGACACCACGAACGACTTCGGTCGCATGGGGGGCAAGCCGTCGCATCCCGAGTTGCTCGATTGGCTCGCCGTGACGTTCCGCGACGACCTGCAGGGGTCGAGAAAGGCGCTGCACCGGTTGCTCGTCACGAGTGCGACCTACCGGCAATCGTCGGCGCGGAACAACCCCGAAGCGCAGCAGCAGGACGCCGGCAACACGCTGTGGTGGCGCGCCAACGCGCGCAAACTCGAAGCCGAAGCCGTGCGGGATGCGGTGCTCTGCGTCAGCGGTACCCTCGACCTGTCGATGGGCGGTCCCGGCTGGCAGGACTTCGTAGTCGAGCAGCCCGAGCACTCGCCGCACTATCGCTACGACCTCGCCGACCCCGCCGATCCGGCCACCTGGCGGCGCTCCATCTACCGCTTCGTCGTGCGGTCGCAGATGCAGCCGTTTCTCACCGCGTTCGACTGTGCCGACCCGTCGATGCGCACCGACCGGCGCAACGAGTGCCTGTCGCCGTTGCAGGCCCTGACGCTGCGCAACAACGGCTTCGTGCTCGTGCAGGCGACCAGGTTCGCCGCGCGCGTGGCTGAGGAAGCAGGGCCCGACCCGACGGCGCAGGTTGTGCGCGCGTTCCGGCTCGCCATGGGCCGCACGCCGTCCGCCGACGACACCGCGGCGCTCGTCGCGTATGCAAAGCAGCACGGCATGGCGAACGTGTGCCGACTGCTGTTCAACCTCAACGAGTTCCTCTTCATCGACTGAAGGCCGCGCGTCCATGCCGTACGACTCCTCCATGCCAACTAGCCGCCGTGGCCTCAGCCGTCGCGACTTCCTGATGCGCACCGGCGGCGGGTTCGGCGGTCTGGCGCTGCAGGCGATGCTGGCGGGTTCGTCTTCGTCGGAGGGCGGGTTCCGAGGCCTGCGCACCCCGCGGTGCAAACGGGTGATCCAGCTGTTCATGTCCGGTGCGGCGAGCCACCTGGACCTGTTCGACTACAAGCCGCAGCTCGTGAAGTACGATGGCCAGAAGAGCGACTTCGGCGAGCCCGTGGAGACCTTCCAGGACGGTCTCGGCCCATGGCTGAAGCCCGTGTGGCCGTTTGCGCCACATGGCCAGTGCGGCAAGTTGCTCGGCGAGACGGTGGCGCCGCTCGGCAAACACGTCGACGACATCGCGTTCGTACACAACTGTGTGAGCAAGTCGGGCGTGCACTCGCAGGCGACGTTGCTGCAGACGACGGGGTTCCAGCTGCCGGGCTTTCCCGGGGCTGGGTGCTGGGTCGGCTACGGGCTAGGTTCGCTGAACGAGAACCTGCCGACCTTCGTCGTGCTGCCCGACCACCGCGGTCTGCCGAGCAATGGCGTGAAGAATTGGGATGCGGCGTTCCTGCCGTCGCAACACAGCGGCACGGTGATCTACGGAGGCACCGCGACGCCGATCGCCGACCTGCACCCGCACCGGGTCGGCGACTACGTCACCCAGGCCAGCGAAGCCGAGGCGCTGGCGCTGATGGAACGTCTCAATCGGGCGCATCAGGCGACGCACAGCGGCGACGAACGGCTCGACGCGCGCATTCGCAGCTATGAACTCGCGGCCAGGATGCAACTCGCGGCGCCTGAGGCGCTCGACCTCAAAGCCGAACCTGCGCACATCCTCCGCCTCTACGGCCTCGATGCGGGGCCACAGCAGTGGCCGCAGGAGATCAACGACCAGGAGGAGGCGTTCTACTTCGCGCAGAAGTGTCTGACCGCGAGGCGCCTGCTCGAACGCGGCGTGCGCTTCGTGCAGGTCTGGAGCGGCAACGACAATTCGCACCCGCGGCGCAATTGGGACTCGCACGAGGACATCCGGCGCGACCACGGCCCGTTGTCGCGCGGCATGGCGCTAGGTGCAGCCGCACTGATCGCGGACCTGAAGCAGCGCGGCATGCTCGACGACACGCTGATCCTGTGGACCACCGAGTTCGGGCGGATGCCGAGTTCGCAGGCCGGCAAGGGGCGCGACCACAACCCGTTCGCGTTCACGAGCTGGCTCTGCGGCGGCGGCATCCGGGGCGGTGTCAGCATCGGTGAGAGCGACGAGTGGGGCTACAAGCCGCTCGATCGCAAGAACCCGACCACCGGCTACGACCTGCACGCGACGATGCTGCACCTGCTTGGCATCGACCACACGAAGCTGACGTGGCGTCACAACGGCATCGATCGCCGGTTGACCGACGTGCACGGGCACGTGCTCGAGAAGTTGCTGGCGTGAGGTCGGGCCGCCCATTCGGCCAGCTCCCGGCCCCCCGGGGATTGCATCGCAGAGGCGTTCCGTTCGAATGCTCCGATGCTCTGCCGCCCTTCGTATTGGCTCGCCGCCTGGTTCGCAGCACTCGCTCCCGCCCAATCCTGGAACGTGCATGACCCGCGGCCCCAATACACGGGATTCCTCTCCTACGATTCCCACCGCGGTCGTGGGGTGCTGGTGTTCGACACCGGCGCGCAGGTCCAGCTTCACGAATGGGATGGCCAGCGGTGGACTCCGCGTGCCCTCGGCGGCAGCGGCCCAGCAACGAGCACACAAACCCACCGCGCCCTCGCGTTCGATCCGGTGCGCAACACGACCGTGTTGATCAGCAGCGGCGCGCAGCAGGCATGGGCGTGGAACGGCAGTGCATGGTCGGCGCTGCCGACGCCGCCATTCACGCCGCAATGGTCGTCGATGGCGTTCGACGAGGCACAGCAGCGATTCCTAGTGCTCGACGCCGGTGGCATCCTCGGCGTGAACCAGACTTGGAGCTTCGACGGCAGCACCTGGGCCCAGGTTGCTTCGAATACGCCACTGGCCAGCATCGTGTCGTCGATGGCTTACGACCGGGCTCGCGGCCGAATGGTGCTGCGCGCCGCCAGCACAACCTTCGAATGGAGCGGCACGGCGTGGGTTGGCGGTCCAACCAACGTGGTCCCGCCGACGGCGCTCGCGATGTTGTACGAACCACAGCGCGGCAAGATCCTCACGCCGGCCGTCGGCGGTACGCAGTGGGAGTGGAGCGGCAGCAACTGGGTGCCGTTCGCGGCGCCAGTGACCATTCTGAGCCCCAATCGGCTCGGTCGGTTCTTCTACGACGAACGCCGCGCCGAGCTCGTGTTGTTCGACGACTGGACGGGTTCGACCCAGCGTATGACACCGACGAGCTGGGAGGTTCTCGAGCGGTTGCCGAGCACGGGCGGCGGCATGGCGCTCAGTGCTGACTACGCGCGCGGGCAGGTAATCGCCGTGGAGGCCACGAACGTGCTGCCCCCGAACTCGCCGACGAACATGTTGCGCTGGACGCCTGAGGGTTGGGAGTCGCTCGGGAACCTCGGCCTGCCGGTGCGCAACGGCGCCGCCCAGGCCGACCGCGACCTGCAGGGTGTGCTCTACCGTTTTGGCGGCACCCCGCTGTCCGGCACGGCCCCAACCGACGACCTCTGGGCGTTCGACGGCACGGTCTGGACGCTGCGCAACGCGGCGAACGCACCCTCGGCGCGCGGCAACGGTGCACTCGCCGTCGACGTCGCGCGGCAACGCCTGGTTGCCTTCGGCGGCTTTTCGAACGGCTACCGGAACGACACGCGCGAATTCGACGGCACCCAGTGGTTCCCGCGTTATCCGGCGCACGCGCCGAGCCCGCGGCAAGGCCATGCCATGTGCTGGGCCTCCAACCTCGGTCGCGTGGTTCTATTCGGTGGTTACGAAGTGCCGACCGGTGCGCAGGTGCGCGACTTCTGGACCTGGGACGGCACGGACTGGACGCAGTTGCCATTCCCGACCATCCCGCCGGTGACGTGGTTTGCGCTTGCGGACCACCCCGCCGCAAATCAGGTTGTGCTGACTCTTGGCGCGTCGCAGGGTGCGGTGTCGACCTGGGGCTTCGACGGCACCACGTGGACGGCGATCGACGCTGCGCCGTTCGGCGCCAACGTGTTGGTGACCGTGCCGCAACTCGGTGCCGTCTTCGCTCCCTATGCGGGCGCGGTGCTGACTTCGACACCGCCCGTGACGTCGACACTCGGCACCGGTTGCGCAGGCAGCACCTTCGAACCAACACTGCAGCCGTTCGGTCGCCCCTGGCTTGGCAACGCTTCGTACGCACTCGACCTGACGACGCCGCTGCCGGGTGCGACGGCGGCTGTGATCGCATTCGGGTTCGTAGCCTCGCCAACCCCGCTGCCCGGCGGCTGCACGCTGCAGTTCCCGGTGGTAGCAATGCAGTTTGCAGTGGCTGCGAACGGCTTTGCCGCGGCGCCGCTGCAAGTGCCCTTCGATCTGGCGTTGCGCGGCGTGCAGATTCTCGCCCAAGGTGCCGTGCTCGATCTTGGTGCGGCAAATGGTTTCGCGATGTCTACGGCACTGGTCAGCGTGGTCGGCGAGTAAGCGTGAACGGACCGCCGTGCGGCGCTGCGGGCTCCGTGGTCACCACCGCGCCACGATACGCCCGACTTCGGCGAGCACCGCCTCATCGGCCTTGCTCGGCCACTCCCCGACTACCCCGGTGTCGTAATAGACCGCGACCACCCACGGCGCCCGCCCCGGCGGTTCGATCCAAACCACGTCGTTGCAGTGCACGGTCATGCCACCGCCACCGCCCGTGCCGATCTTGTCGCCCGCCAGCCACGCCACGGGTAGCCCCTGGCGTACCCGCGCCGCTCCGTTCGCCGTGGCGATCATCCATTGCCGCAGCGTTTGCCGTTCCGCGGGTGCCAAGGCCCCGCCGAACAGGGTTGCCAGCAGCTGCGCCATCGCCCGCGGCGTCGTCGTATCCCGTTCGTCGCCCGGCATGACGTAGTTCATCTTGGGCTCGTACCGATCGAGTCGCGTCACCGCATCGCCATGCGCGCGGCAGAAGGCCGTGAACGCCGCGGGCCCGCCGAGGTCGCGAAGCAGCAGGTTCGCTGCCCCATTGTCGCTGGTGGTCTGCGCCGCCTCGGCGAGTTCGGCCAGGGAGAGCTCCGCCGTGGCCGCCCCGCGCGCCGCCGCGGCCTCGACCGCCGCCCGGGTGACGGGCGCATGCGCCAGCAGATCGCTGGGCGCCACCTGCAGGCGCGTCTGCAGTGGCGTACCGCCGTGCGCGGCGCGGTCGAGCACCATCGCCGCAAGCGCGAGCTTGAACGTCGAACACATCGCGAAGCGTTCGTCGAGGCGATGGCCGCGCAAAACACCGGTGCCGGTGTCCAGCACCGCGACCCCGAGGCGGCCGCCGCGTTCGAGGGCCGCGAGTTCCCGTTCCAGGTCCAGAGGGTATTGCCCGCTTGCCGCCGTGCGGCAGCTCGCGAGCTGGAGGCCGACCGTGCACATGAGGAACGAGAGGAACAGGCCGCTGCGGTGGAAGGCGCGCATCGCCGCCGACGCTACGGCGAGTGCGCGCGCCTGTCGAGGGACGCGGCGAATGACCACGGTCCCGTGCGCCGGCGGCAATTTCGCATAAGCTGCACCCTTCGCAGCGGGCCCGGAGATCCAGTCCGCGTGCCTCCCACCATGCGACCCTTGCCGCCGGTTGATCCGCACCCAGGCCTGGCGGCGAATGCCGAACGCCACCGGGAGGCCCTGTGGCGCTATCTGCGCGTGCTCGGCGCCGACCCGGTCGCAGCCGACGATCTCGTGCAGGAAGTATTCCTCGTTGCCCTGGAACGGGCCGACTTCGACGACCGCGTGCCGGGCGCCGTGTTCACGTTTCTGCGCACGACGGCGCGGCATCTGTGGCTGCGCTCCCTGCGCCGGCGCACAACACCGCTCGAGGTCGAGGCCGCGGACCTCGTCTGGCAACAGAACTGCGGCGACGGCCCCGGCGATGACTACGTCGACGCGCTGCGGCAGTGCGTCGAACGGCTGCCCGCGCGCAGCCGCACGCTGCTGCAAGCGACCTACGGCGACGGCGACGGACGCACCGCCGCGGGCGCCCGCGTCGGCCTCGGCGAACAAGGCGTGAAGAGTTCCCTGAGAAGGCTGCGTGCCTTCCTGCACGACTGCATCCGACAACGACTCGAGGTCCGCTGATGAACCCCGTTCCCAAGCTCGATTCCGCCGCCGAGCGGCTGCTCGACGTCGCGCTCACCCAGGTGATGGCGACGCTGCCGCGCGCAGCCCCGCGACCGCCGCGCCGCTGGTTGGCGGCCGCAATCGTGGTGCTCGGCGTCACCGTGTCCGCGGCCTCGATGTGGCTTGCGCGCCGGCCGTCCACGCCGCACGCCGCGCAGCAGCCGGCCATCCCGCCCGCGGTTTCGGCCTCGGGACGCGCCGAGATCGAAGCGCTGCCGATCGACACGCAGCATCTCGCCGCGGAGCTGTTCACGCCGCAGGAGGTCGTTTCGTTGCGCCGCTTCCGCGGGCTGCGCGAATTGTGGATCCAGACCGGCGCGACCCCTGGCGTCCTAGGGGCGGCCGCCGTCTGGAAGAATGCGCCCGCGGACTCACTCGCACCACTCGCCGAACTGGCCCACCTCGAAGCACTGCACCTGCCGCGCGAACTCACCTCTGCGCTGCTGCTGCAGCCGCTGCAGCGTTGCGAAGCACTGCGCGAACTCGACGTGCACCAGGGCATCGCCCGCGACGCCCAGCTGTTCGAAGTACTCGCCGCCCTGCCGCACCTCGGCACGCTGCGGTTGAACGGCGTGACGCTGGCAGCCGAGGATCTCGAACGCCTGCAGCCGCGGGCGCTCGGCGAACTGCTGTTGAACGGGTGTGCCGGGTTGGACACTGCCGGGTTCGCGCGGGTTTGCGCGATGCCATCGCTGCGGCGGCTCGGCCTCCGCGCACTGCGTGGCAACGATCCCAGCGTGGCCGCCCAATGGCAGCCAGCCGGCGAATTGCCCGCGCTGCGCGGCCTGCCGCACCTGCAACGGCTCGAGCTGGACGACTTCGAATTGCGCGACAGCGACCTGGAAGCGCTCCCGGACACGCTGACCGAGCTCGAACTGACGAGCTATCGGGGGCTTTCGCCGTCAGGACTGGCGCAGCTGCGGCGGCTCGGTGGCCTGCAACGTCTGTCAATCTATCCGCGTAGCTCGCAGGCCCGCGATCCGGATGCCGCGACGCGCGCCGCCAACGTCGCGCATGCGGACGCCGTCGCGGGGGTCGTGGGCAGCTTGCGCTTGACCCACGCCGTCTGCGGCCCACTCGCTTCCGAGGCATTGTTCGACGCGCTGGGCGGCCAGCCGGATCTCATCGAACTCGAAGTCATGCCGGCGGACGCGCGCCTCGTTCGCAGGCTCGGCGCGTCGCGGTCGCTGCGGCAACTCCAGATGAGCTTCGTCGCCGACCTGTCGCTCGACGACCTGCGCCCGCTGGCCGCCGTGCGTTCGCTGCGCAAACTGCAGCTGTTCGAGTGCGGCGAGGTGAGCGAGGTCGATGTGCGCGCGCTGTTCGGGGCCGAAGTCGAAGTACGCGCTACGGGGCTTCGTTCGCGCCGCCACCGCGTGCGCTGATGCGCTGGCGACGCCGCAAGGACCCGAGCTGATCGACGAGATCCAGCGTCGAATCGGAAACCGTGGGCTCGGCGCGGCCACCTGCGCGGGCCCCATGAACGGCGCCCCACGATCCGCGTACTTTGCTGAACCCTTTATCGCGCCCCCGGCAGCGGTCACCA
>JADZDL010000067.1 GCA_020851075.1 Planctomycetota bacterium
CGCGTGATCTCGGGCGCCAACAGCAACGTGCAGCCCGTCATGCCGAGCGTGCCGAGGTCCCACGGCAGCGGCACCCCCTGCCACGCGTCAGCTCGGAACCCGACCACGCCGAACGTCGTCGAGGCGGTGGCGTTGCGCCCAGTTATCCGCATCGTGCACGTGGCGCCGAGGGCCGGCGTGGGGGTCGCCCGCAGCGCCGGCTGCCACCCGCCGCCGCTGCAGCTGGTGCCGTATGCGCACGTCCACGGGTACTCGCGCAGCTGCGCCAGCTCGCGCCAGAGGCTGCGGTACGCGGCCGCGCTGGTGTTGTTCAGCGGCTGCAGCAGCAGGTCGGTGGTCTCCCACGGATCGTTGGCGAGGTCGTAGAGTTCTTCGCGCACAGCCCCGGTCTGGCCACGGAATCGCAGCAGCGTGAACTGTGCGTCACGGATCATCTCGCTGTCGCCGTTGCTCGCCATCGCGGTCGCACCGCCGAATTCCTGCGAGTACGAGAACTGGCGCACCGGGGCCTGGCCGGCAGCCTGCAGCAGCGGCCGGAAGTCGACGCCGTCGAGCGGCACGTTCGCCGGCACGCTGGCCCGCGCATCGACGCCCTGCAGGGCCGCCAAGGTGGAGAACAGGTCGACGGCGTGCACGAGGTTGGGTTCGACGCGCGGGCTGCCACCGACGGCTGGACCGGCGACGATCATCGGCACCCGCACACCGCCCTGGTAGACCGTGCCCTTCGCGTGCGCGGGGTTGAACGGCGCCTGCGTGACCTGCGTCGCGGTGCCGTTGTCGCCGAGGAACACGATGTTGGTGCGCGCCAGCACAGCCGCCGGGATGCCGGCAAACAGGCGGCCGATCTCGTGGTCCATCGCCTCGACCATCGCCTTGTAGAACGGGATCGGCGTGGTGCTGGGATCGAGGCCAGTGAGGTTCTGCGTGTGCAGCGCGGCAGGCGGCGCGTGCAGCGGCGTGTGGCCGGAGTTGAAGCTCAGCTGCAAGAACCAGGCCCCCTGGTTGCGGCCGACGAACGCCAGCGCTTCGTCGACGGCGTCGGTGGTGGCGTAGTTCGTCGATTGCTGGACCACCCCGTTGCTGACCTTCGGCCACTGGAAGTAGTTGGGCAGTGCCCCCTGCAGCGAACCGGTGAACTCGGCGAAGCCCTCGGCAGTCGGCGTCAGCGCGCCAAGGTCGGTGCCGAGGTGCCACTTGCCGACCATCGCCGTGCGCACGCCGATGGGAGCGAGCAGTTCGGGCAGCAGGACCTCGCTGGGCGAAAGGCCAGCGTCCGTGCCGCCGAGCGCGGCGCCAACGCCGGTGCGGAACGCATGGCGGCCGGTGAGGATCGAGGCGCGCGTCGGCGAACACAGCGGGCAGGCTTGCGCGTTGCTGAAGCGCACCCCTCGCTGGGCAAGGGCGTCGATGTTTGGGGTCGGTGGCGGCGACGCGCTGAGGCCGTAGCAGGCGATGCCATCGACGCCGACGTCGTCGGCGATGATCAGCAGGGTGTTGTCGGGGGATTGGGCGAGAACCAACGCTGCCATGGCGAACATGGCGCTGACGATGCGGACGGGGTGCATGGGGAGTTCCGTTGGCTGATGGCCCCGGGGAGCAGGGCGCCCAGGTTGCCCGGGCGCGCAGCTACGGGGACACGTTTGGCATGCCCACCACGCGGCGAGGATTGCGCACGCCGACTTTCAAGCCTTCAGGGCCGTCACCTCGATCTCGATCTTCATGCGCGGATCGGCCAGCCCGGCCGAGATCATCATCGCCGCCGGCCGCACCTCGCCGAAGTACCGCCGCAGCACCGGCCAGCAGGCCGCGAACTCGCTGACGTCGGGCAGCACATACGTGACCCGCACCACATCGGCCAGACCCGAGCCGGCCTGGACCAGCGCGGCCTCGATGTTCTTCAGGCACTGCTCGGCCTGCGCGACCACGCTGTCCGCGATGGTCATACTGCCGTAGTCAAAACCAGTGGTGCCGGAGACAAAGACCCACGGCCCGGCGACGATGGCGCGGCTGTAGCCGATCTGGGCCTCAAAGGTGGAGCCGGAGCTGATGCGTTGGCGGTTCATGGTTTTGGTCCGAGTAGAGTCAGACTAGCAGCCTACCAGCGCCACTCGGCGAAACAGGCATTCAAGCGGGCCTCATCCGACACGCGGTCGCTAGCCCGCCCGCCGCGGCCCAAACGTCCGGTAGAGCAGGTAGCCGGTGCCGGGCAGGATCACCATCGCGAGCCGCAGCATCGCCACACCATCGAGGGCCCCGACCAGGGCGGCCACCACCATCACCAGCGCGATCACGCCGAACCCGAGACTCACCAACTTGCCAAACCAGGAGCTGTAGAAGCCACGTCGGCGCGGCAAGGGCAGCGGCTGCGGGGAAGGCACTTCGCCGACGGCATCGGCCGGCGTTGCCGTGCCCGGTGCGATGCGGGCCAACAGCGCGCTGCGGAACGCGGCGAACCCCGGACGATCCTGGCGGTTTGTCACCACCCACCGCGCACCCCGCTGCCGGTCGAGTTCGAAGTAATCGTACTCTTCGAGGCTGCGCGACAGTTCGGATTCGAGCTTCCATGCGGTGAGGCTCGCAAACGGCGCAAACTCGCACTTCGGCTGGCCACCGAGAAACCGTCGGTGCTCGCGGTGGATGCCGGTCGCCGTGAGGCGGTAACGACTGGTTCCGGTCAAGAACCCGAGCGCGAGCGCCAACACGCCGAGCACGAGGACCACCTGCAGCGTCGCCGGCAAGCCGCTGGCCGCCGCGAGCGCCACCGCCTGCATCGTCACCACCAACGCGAGCAGCAACCCGGGCAACTGCCGGCCGCGGAAGGTCCGGCAGTGCACTTCGGCGAGGATCGGCTCGTTGCCAGGAACGGTCTGCACCACGGCGGCTCTATCGGAACGACGCCGCGGGCGCTGTAGCCGGCACCCATCTACCACTTCGCGACTGGATCACCTCGAACCCCTGCCAGGAACCCTCTTCCGACCTGCCTACCCATCGACAAGTTCCGCCGCGCTCGCGGCTCAGCCTCGCAACGACACGACGCACGCCTACGATAGCTGCGGATGCCGCCTGCCAAGAACACCCCCCCGGCCCGCGCCCCGCTGAGCCGGCGACGCCGCCTGCTCTTCGCGCTCGTTCCGCTGTTCGCACTGCTATTCCTCAGCGAGGTGATCATCCGCCTCGTGCGCGCGCCGCAGCACTTCGGCAGCTTCCGCGAACTGCGCCTCGACATGTTGGCGCGCAACTACCCGGCCGAACGGCATCCGACGCTGGGCTACGCGCCGAAGCCGGGAGTCGCGGGCCGCAACAACCACTGGGGCACGCAGGTGTCGATCGACGCCGACGGCATGCGCCGCAACGGCGACGGCGCGCCGCCGAAGGGCGACCGGGTCATCGCGACCGTCGGTGACTCGTTCACGTTCGGCGACCAGGTCGACGACGACGCAACGTGGCCGGCACAGCTCGAAGGCATTCTCGGCAAGCCGGTCAAGAACGGCGGAGTGTTCGGCTACAGCCTCACGCAGGCCGTGCTGCGCGCCGAGGCGATGATCGAGCGCTTTCCCGTCGACACGCTGATCGTCAGCTTCATCCCCGACGACCTCAATCGCTGCGAGTATGAGAAGCGCTACACGCCGTTGCCGTGGTTCGACTTCGAAGGCGACTCGATCGTGCTGCGCAACGTGCCAATCCCGGCCGCGCCGCCCGACGACGCGACGAAGCAATGGAAGGACGCGCTCGGCCACAGCGCGCTCGTCGATGCAGTCCTCGCGAACACCTGCAAGGCGTGGTGGTTTGAGAACGAGAAGCAGGTCAAGGTGAAGCACCTCGAGGGCAAAGGCCGCGAGATCGGCAAGAAACTGATCGAACGCATCGCCGCGACCTGCCAGGCGCGCGGCGTCCGGCTGCTGCTGCTCCTGCAGGACAAACAACCCGACGAGGCGGCGCTGGCGGTGTTGCGCCACGCGGAGTCGCTCGGCGTGACGACGCTCGACCTCGCCAGCAAGTACGCGGCACTGGTGGCGGCGGGACCCGGCCCGCACGACGGCTGGTTCGCCGGCCACATGACGCGAGCCGGCAATCGCTGGGTCGCTGAAGAACTCGAAAAGGCGCTGCGGTAAGCGATCGGTGTGGGGCTCCGCAGACAGGCATATCCAAGGGGGCGGAGGCTAAGCTAACGGGCTGAGCCGGTGCTCAGCGCAGCCCCTGCAACGACATCTCGATCTGCCCGCGCAACACAGCGATCTCGTCGCACAGCTGCTGCAGACCGCGCCAGCCTCGCCCGAGTTCCCGCATGGCTTCCTTGCGACCCTGCCCCGGCCCACCGTTACCCCTTTGGCGGAGGAACGGCAGTGCGTGGCGTTCTTTGACGTCGCAGTCCTGGCGCACGACAGGCCAAGGGTTCGGTAAGGCATCTCGATGCAGGGCGAGGAGCCAAGCCTCCACTTCTTCGATGGCGCAGCAGCCGACGAGTTTGCCGGGCGAGGCTTTCTTGTTGAGTTGGAGGACCGCATTCTCAAGGCGCTCGACGTTGTTGCGACGATTGCCGTCCCTGTCGATGACCACCACGAACAGGTCGATCATGGGGTTGTCGGCGACGATCGAAGGAAGTTGTGCCAGCAGATCGTCGACGCCGCGCAGGTGGGGGTCGGCAAGCACTTCCGTGCGCGCTTTGGCACCCAGATCGGTGAGCAATCGGGCCACCACTGGCTCCACGACGTAGCGGTCGTGAGTGGGATCCTCACACACGATCAGCACCTTCATACCGAGCGCTCCAACCAGCCGGTATTGAGCAGGTAGGCAAAATCACGGCGTCGGTGGACTTCGTCGAAGTTCGGCAACGATCGCACGTTCCGGATCACTGTGCCCGGTGTCCCTGGAACCCTGGCGAAGAGTAGTACTTCACAGTGGGGAACGTCGAGCGCGGCCTCCACCAACGCAGCAGAGTGCGTCGTCGCGATCACCACCGGGTGGTTCCCAGCCGGCATCTGCGGCTCGGTTCGGCTGGCCAGGAACTCGACAAGGAGGCGCAAGCGGGATGGGTGCAGGCCCAATTCCAGGTCTTCAAACACCTGGGTCTGGATGGGGCTACGTAAGGTGGCGAGCAGGGACAGGAACCGCAGTGTTCCATCCGACATGCTACGGGCCGTGATCTTGGTCCCGTCTGCTTCCACGACTCGAAGCATCACATAGCCGCTGTCGGTTTCTTCAAACTCGATGTCAGCAATCTCCGGCGCGCAGAACTCCACCAGCCAGTCGACGATCTCTCGATGGCTCTTTGCTTCCTGGCACAACTGCCAAAGCACGCTGCTGAGATTGTGGCCACTGGAACTGGGGCGAACCCGAGCTGCTCCGCGGGGCTTCTCAACGTATTCCCGCATCAGGGCGGGACTCTGGTCCGCGAAGTGGATGTGCCCCAGCGTTGCGCGAAACGGCCCAATGAGGGGGATTCTGCTGGCCTGCGGACTGGCAAGCGCGCTCTTGCCAGCTTCTGAGAACTCATGGGACCCGACCATCGTGGGGGATGCACCTGGCAACCACTTCACCGCCTGATCGTCTCCAGTCGGGCCGCTCGTGGAACGTGAGGCCTCAAAGAAGTTGCCGAGACTCTCGCCCAGGATGGTCGTGCCGTCGAACTCGATCTCGTGATGATAGCGGTCACCGAGGTTATGCCAGTCGCTGGTGATCGACGCCGTCGCCGCTCCGGATCTGACCAACTCGCCGGTGCCGCCGCGAATGCCCTGCCATACCTTGGTACTGCCTTCGAACCTCCCGGCGACGACGTCGCGGATCGGCCAACCTTGGGCTATGCCGTGCAGGAACCGTAGTGCATCCAGGAAGTTGCTCTTTCCGGATGCATTCGCCCCGACGAGCAAGGTGAACGGGGCCAGAGTCACCTGTTCGTCGGCGAAGCTCTTGAAGTTCTTCAGGGCCAGGCGGCGCAACATCGTGGGGTCAGCATAACTCTGCCAGTGCCCGGACTGGAGCTTCTGGTTGGGTATCGCCCTCGGCAACCTGCGGTGGCACCACTGTCCCGCGCACGCCATCAACCCGACTTGCCGCCCCAACCGCTCCCACCAGCCCCGCTCCCCCTCGAACGGCCGCACGCAACGCTCACCTCGTCAGTGCGGTCTGGTGATCTGCCGCAGCACCGAGGTCAGGCGACTTTTCACACCAAACTCGTTGGCGCGCCCGACGGCCAGGAGGAGCTCCGGTGCGACGACCGTAGCTCCCGGTGATCGCGACCTCGTTGCGGAAAAGATCGCCGCTGGCCGCACCAGTCTGTTCGCGGCGCGCAAACTCGCATGACCAATTCGCGGAAACGAGCGTGGAACGGTCAAACCCATGTGAAACCTGGCCGGCGCAAACTCCGGGAAGGACGATCACACCGGCGCACCTACTTCCGGGACACCACGGCCACGACGGCTCAATGACCGTAGGGGTCCCCGAGCGCACGCTCCACCTCGGCAGAATCCAGTTCCATATTCTCGATTTCGCCCGAGAAGAACTCCGTGGCATACAGCGCGTCGACTGACCCCTCGACATCGCATTTGAGCACATACAATACACCCAAACGCCTGGCCCCAAACTTACTCCCTCTCATAGGTCCAAAGTACGGATCATAGCCGGGCCCTTGATCTGCGAACTCCTGGACAATCTCCTTGTAATACCAGTCCATGCCCCGGCCAGGCACTTGCCGTCCCCCCCAGTACGCATCTGCAACCTCAAGGCCAGCTCGCGCAAGGGGCGTCATGTCATCGCGCACGAGGTTGAGGATCCGGCACATGCCAGATCTCACCCTTTGCAGCACATGCTCACCCCGCACAAACACCATTTGCACCCAATCATCGTACTTTCGCATGCGACCTTCCTCCCTGGATCCACTGCACCGACACAGAACTGATAACAAGAACCACCAGCGTCCCGGACCACCCGGAACCCACCAGACCACCATCCCCAGCCCCACCACCGCCGTCAACGCCCTGCGGAACGGCGGCGTCAGGGGCCGATGTATCCGGTCGATACGACGACGTCGTCGTACCAGACGCGGTTCTGCCGGCGCGACTCGTGCACGTAGAGATCGAGCGCAATGCGTCGGCACAGCAGCGCGTCGGCACTGCGCCAGCGCAGGCCGCGCCAGTGCGTGTAGAGCTCGCCGTTGAGCCAGACCGCGAGTTCGCCGTTGTCCCGCCCCGGGGTGTTGAGCTGCAGACGCTGTTCGACGCACAGCCAGCGATCGCGCGGCGGCACGCAACGCTCGACGGCGACGGGCATCAGCAGGTTGCCCCAGAAGTTGCCGTCGGGGTCGCGCGCCATGTCCATCCAGTAGGTGTAGCTGAACAGGAATCCTGGCGCGGGCACGCGTTGCCAGTCGCGCCAGCCTTCGACGCGGGTGCTGCAGTGATCATCGCCGACGGGGCGTTTGCCGGCCGTGCCCATGCCGCGCCATTTGTCCTCGCCGGCAACACCGCTGATCGACCCGCCGGTGTGGTTGAGGTTGCCCTGGTCGTAGTCGGCGGCGTAGCGGATCCAGTAGCGCAGGTGCAGGCACTCTCGCCCCTTGTCGAGCCACAGGCGAACGCCCGCGCCGCAGGCCTCGCCGCCCCGGTCCTCGGTCACGAGCTGCAGGGCGCCCGCGCCCGAGTGAGGCGCCTCGGTGTGGATCTTGATGCGGTCGCGGTCCTTGCCGAGCAGTTCGAAGTAGTTGCCCAACGACGCGTCGTCGTCGAAGCCATCGCGGAACAGGACTTCGCCCGGTGTCTGCAGGCGCGCCAGTTCCTCCCGGTCGGCGCGCGTTTGCGCGGTGACGAGCACGGGGCTGTGCGCGGCGGGTTCGCGGCGGGCGCGCGGCAGCTCCTCGGCTATGCGCAGCAGGTGCAGCAGCGCAAGCCAGCGCGGATCGCGGTCCGGCGGCCCATCGATCGGCTCGCGGAACTCCAACGAGAACGCCGTGACTCCCAGGGCGTCCCAGATCCAGTCGAGGCTGAGGCCGCGCATCGTCGGCCAGTGGGGCAAGCCGCGTACGCCGCGAAACGAGAACCTGCCCATGGCCTCGTCGAGTGCGATGCCCGCGGCGTGTGCGCGATCGTCGACCAGACCGGCGTCGCCGACCTGCGGTACGATCAGCGCGTTCACCGAACGGTGCAGGTCCAGGCTCACCCGCAAGTCGCGGCGCGCGAGCAGCAGGTCGCGCACCGCGCGCGTCTCGGGCTCGCAGAACGGTTCGCTGCCCGGGTTGTCGCGCCCCGCGTGCCGAGCGCGGGCCGCCAGCGCGCCGCGAAGTTGCGGTTGAGGTCGACACCGTGCGCATTCTTGCGTTCCCGCCGGACCATGCCGTCCGGGTTGATCACCGGTTGCGCCCACAACGAGCGTTCGCGCAGCAGTTGGGCGATCGCAGGTTCCTCGCGTCGCGCGAGCAACTGCCCAACCATGAACAGAAGGTCCTCCTCGCTGCGTTCGTGGCCGTGGATGCCGCCGCCGAGGTAGACCTCGGGCACGCCGTCGTCCTGCCGGCCGATGCGCAGCGCGAACAACGGGCGGCCGGCGACGGAAGAGCCGAGTTCCACGCGCGACACGAGCTTCGGATGCTGTTCGAGCCAGCGGGCAACGGTGCCCTGCAGGGCAGTGTAGTCCGCCGCACCGGGTTCCGGGTCGCCCCTATCTTGTTGTTCGCCACGAGGCTTGCCGAGTTCGCGGGCCAACTCCTTGCCAATCTTCTGGAACTCGACCGTGCGCAGCTCCGCGAAGAGTGCGCCGCGCCGCCCGGGCATGGTGTCCGCGGCGATGCAGGCGGTGAGGATCCAAAGGGGAAGGCAAAATCGCATGGTCCGGCAAACCTCTTGGCTGGCGATGGTAACTCAACTAGCTGCTGTGTCAGACCTGTGTAAGCCGCGTCGTTCCGCCTGGACTCCCGCTCGCGGCCATCCGACGACGGCGGCGCCACTTGTCGAAGCCCCATAGCGCGAGGATGACCGCGGTCCCGCCGACGACCAGCTCAGGACCCGACCACCAACGTGGCGTGGATGGACGCGGCACGCGCCGATCAGCTTCGGCGAGCAACTGCCGCAGTGCGACGTCACCGCTCACATCCTCGCCGCGCTCGATCGCGGCAGTCTCGAGTTCGTGGAACGTTGCAAGCCAGCGGTCGGCAGAAGCGCGGATCCCGGCATACTCCACTTCGGTTGGAGCCCGAACACCCGTGGCTTTCACGAGATGGACCGCCTCGGCTTCCTGCCAGTGCTTCTCGATGTAGCGGAGGTTGCCCAACAACTGTTCGTGCGCCGGATGGCCTCGTTCGATCGCATGCCGGAACGCCCACCACGCCAGGTTCAGGTGTTCCTTGACGAGGAACAGCTCGCCGAGCGAACGATAGAGCTCGGGGCCCTCCCGCCCGCCGAAGCGCAGCATGCCACCGATGGCCTCGTAGGCGCGATCCCAGTCGAGCTCACGATTCCCGGCATCTTCTTCTTCGATCCTGCGCAGGAACCC
>JADZDL010000068.1 GCA_020851075.1 Planctomycetota bacterium
CCTTGGACTGTGATGCCGATACCGTGCTCGCCCGCGTGCAACCGGCAGGGCCCGCGTGCCACACCGGCGAGCCAACCTGTTTCGGCGTGCCGACGGGAGACGCGGTCACGACCCTCGCCGCGACGATCGCGCAACGGGCGGCCGCGGCACCGGACGGCAGTTACACCGCGAAGTTGCTGGGCGATCGCAATCTGCGCTTGAAGAAGCTTGGCGAGGAGATGGCGGAGTTCGTCGTCGCGCTGGCGGATGGCAAGGACATCGCGGCGACCGAGGAAGCCGCGGACGTGGTCTACCACGTGCTGGTGGCGCTGCAGGCGCGCGGGATTGGCTGGGATGCTGTCCAGAACGAGTTGGCTCGTCGGCGAAGGGAGGGGCCGCACAAGCGTCCCTGAGCGTCTGGAGCGGTTGTCACATGGCATGCGAGCCTGGCGCCGCCGCGTGCGCCAAAGAGCAAGCAGAATGCGGCCCGCGGATCGCCTTGCGGGGCTTCCCGCTGCGACTGCCAGTGTGCATGCTTGCCTCACCCTTCTACGTCGCCACCATGAGCCACCACTCGCTGCTGCGTTCCTTCTTGCTGCCCACCTTGTTGCCGCTCGTTTTGCCGATGGCGGACGCAAGCGCGCAAGTGCAGGCCGGCGACATCGCGACCACGCGCTTCTCGACAACGGAGTTCGACATCCAGCGCGGCACTACCAGGACCGCCTACAACACCGGTGGTTTCGGCGGCACGGGCAGCTCGTTTGCCGTGTTGTGGGATCCGACGAATCCCAACGACTTCCTCGTTGGCGGTTTTGACTTCATCGGCCGCGCGACGATCACTGGCCCGGGCACTGTGAGCTACTCGCTGATCTCGGCAGCCGTCGGCATCGTCGTCGGCATGTCGTGGGACAACGACCACCAGGTGGTCTTCATCGACGCTGCAGCTGGGCAGGTGCGCCGGCTTGATCCCGCAAATGGGCAGATCGTCGATCTTTCGACGGGCACTCAGCCTTGGGGCTTTGACGCCAACGCTGGCGCTTTTGATCCGGCGACGGGGGATACCGTGGTTGGCGGCAATGGCGCGCTTTACCGGCTGCCGCGTGGAACGACGACCGGGGTGCCGATCGTGTCGGGTCTCGGTGGTTACGTCAGTGGCGTGACCTTCGATCCGGTCACCGGTGAGGTGATTGCGACCGTGCTGACCGCCAACCACATGGTTCGCGTCGATGCCGCCGGCGCCGTGTCGAACGTCGTTCCATCGCTGTCCGGCCCCAACAGCGTAGCGACCGACCAGAACGGCGATTTCGTCGTCTGCGGTGGGACTGGCCAGGTATGGCGCGTGCCTCGCACCGGCGGCAGCTTCACCTTGATCGGTGGCGCCACCGCGCTCGCACCCGTAAACGACATCAGCGTCGCGGGCGGTGGTGGTGGTGCGTATGCGTATGGTCAGGGTTGCGCAGGTGCCACGGGCGTCGTGCAATTGCGTGCTACGGCGCCCTTCCGGCCGGGTGTGGCGATCTCGACCACTTCGACCAATCACGCCGCGAACGGGCTCGGCGTGCTCATTCTCGGCTTCTCCAACACCAGCCATGCCGGCAACCCGTTGCCGTTCGCGCTGGACCCGCTGCTCGGCACCTCGGGTTGTTTCCTGAATACGAGCATTGACGCCAGTGTGCTCGGCGTCGTGACGGGTGGAGCGCTGACCTTCCCGGTGACCGTGCCACAGTGGTTTGCGGGACGCGCCCTGTATGGGCAGCACGCGTGCTTCGAGTCGGTGGCAGGGGGAGTATCCTGGTCGAATGGGGTGGCGATTCGGGTGCAGTAAGGCGTTGCCTGAGCGGTGTGGCGGAGCGCGCTTGGGTGCGTGACGTCGTTTTGCCGATGAAGCCGTGAATTGCCGTGGGGGTGAAGCCTCCATACCAGCGGATGGCTAGCATCCGCGGCACTCACCGAGCCATGCGCTTCACCTTTCATCCGCACGCCGACTATCTCGCCCACAAGGACGCCATTGACACCGCCATTCAGCGGGTCCTCGCCAGTGGCCACTACATTCTCGGCCCCGAGGTAGCTGGCTTCGAAGCGGAGTTCGCCGCAGCCATCGGGGTGGACCAGTGCAGTGGCGTCGGCAACGGCACCGACGCGATCCACCTGGCCTTGCGAGCTTGTGGTATCGGCGCGGGGGACAAGGTCGTCACGGTGTCGCATACGGCAGTCGCGACGGTGACGGCCATCGAGCTGGCCGGTGCCATTCCGCTGCTCGTCGATATCGATCCGGCGACCTACACGCTCGATCCGCAAAAACTCGAAGCGACCCTGCGCAGCAATTCGGGGGTCAAGGCCCTCGTGCTCGTGCATTTGTATGGACAACCAGCGGACCCGGAATGTGTTGCGATTGCGCGCCGGCATGGTTTGCGGGTCATCGAGGATTGCGCGCAGGCACATGGTTCGGCGGTGGCCGGGCGCACTACGGGAACGTGGGGTGATCTCGCCGCCTTCAGTTTCTATCCAACCAAGAACCTCGGCACGATTGGTGATGGTGGTGCAGTCTTGACGAGTGACGCGGAGCTGGCTGCGCGGGTGCGTCGATTGCACCAATATGGGTGGAAGGAGCGTTACATCAGCTACGAGCCGGGACTCAACAGTCGTCTCGACGAATTGCATGCGGCGATCCTGCGGGCAAAGCTGGTTACGTTGCGCGCTGACAATGCGCGCCGGGCGGAGTTGGCGGCGATCTATACGCGAGCACTTTCTGGCACTGCCTACACTCCGCCAGCGGTGCCCGCCGGCGTGACCCACGTGTATCACCAGTACGTGATTCGTGCGCCGCGCCGCGATGCTCTGCTGGCCGCGCTGTCGGCGCGTGGCATTCCTGCTGCGATCCACTATCCACAGCCAGTGCACCTGCAGCCAGCCTATGCGGGCCGGATTGCGCTTGGAGTCGGCGGTCTGCCTGCGACCGAACGCGCGTGCGGCGAGATCCTGAGCCTGCCGATGCATCCGCATCTCGGCGAAGATGCAGTGCAGTATGTGCTGGCGGCGCTGCGGGAGCTCGCATGACACGTCCGTTGCTCAGCATCGTCGTACCGCTGTATCGCTCAGCGGACAGCATCGAACGGTTGATCCAGGAGCTCAGCGCACTGCCGGTCGACGGTGGTTGCGAACTCGTGCTCGTGAACGACGGCAGTCCCGACAACACCGCGGAGTTGGCGGAGAAGTTCATGCAGAGCAGTTCGCGTGCGATCACGCTCGTGAAACTCTCTCGCAATTTTGGTGAGTACAACGCCGTCATGGCGGGTCTTCACCATGCGCAGGGTGAGTACATCGTGACGATGGACGACGACCTGCAGAATCCACCCTCCGAGGTGTTGAAGCTGCTCCAGCATGCCCGCACTGGTGGTTATGACGTGGTCTACTCGTACTACGCCGACAAGAAGCACGATCGCTGGCGCAACTTCGGCAGTTGGCTCACCAATCGGGTGTCCGATCTGCTGCTCGACAAGCCGCGTGGGCTCTACCTGTCGAGCTTCCGGGTCATGTCCTCGTTTGTGGCCAAAGAGGTCTGCCGGCACGATGGGCCGTACGTCTACGTCGATGGTCTGATCCTGCAGGTCACGCAGAAGATTGGCCGGCTCCAGGTCGAGCACGCGGAGCGGGCGACGGGCGTGAGTGGCTATACGTTCCGGCGCCTCGTGCGGCTCTGGCTGGTCATGTTCGTCGGCTTCTCGGTCATGCCGCTGCGGCTGGCAACGCTGGTCGGCTTCCTCATGGCCGGCAGTGGCTTCCTGTTCATGATCGTGGTGATCGTGCTGCGCCTCATGTACGGAGCGGTGGAGGGATGGAGTTCGCTGATGGCCGCGTTGCTGCTGTTTAGCGGCACCCAGCTGATCCTGCTGGGGGTCGCTGGCGAGTACATCGGCCGCACGTATTTGACGGCCAACAAGAAACCCCAGTTTGTGGTCCGAGACGTCGTTCGCAACGGTCCTGCGGGACAGTAGCAGTCCCCGGGCGCATTTGCGCAGTGCCGTCATGAGACTCTCTGTGTGCGTCAGAGTGCTTGTTGCCGAGCAGGAGCTAAGCTTCCCACATGGTCGATTCACACTCCGTAGCGCACCTGATCGTTGGTGGGCTGCTTGGCGCCAATGGTGACGGCGCATCCGTAGGTTGCAGCAGCGATCGGGCGCAGCAGGTGATCCGGGCAATTGCCGAGAGGCCCTACGTGGGGTCCGCCCAGATTTGCAAAGAACTCGGGATCACTCGCGAGGAGTTGAGGGCCGTGTATGCGCAGGCTCGCGTCAATCCGGCCATGCAGGCGGTCCTGGCGAAGTCGCCGTTCTACTATCTGACCAAGGTGCTCGAGCGGTTGAGCAAAGACGAGGTTCGGACCACGCAAGTGCTGCGCCGGGAGCCGATGAAGTCTCCCTATGAGACGCTTGAGCTGTTCATCAGTGCGGACTGCAATGTGAACTGCACGTTCTGCTATCGACGGGACCGTGACTATGGCGACCAGCGCATCCTGGCGCCGGCTGAGTTCGTAGCCATCGTCGATGAGTTTGCGGCCAGTGGTGGCAAGCAGATGGACGTGAGTGGTGGGCTGGAGCCGCTGCTGTCGCCCGCGATTGCGGACGTGTTCAAGGCCGGCATCGACCGCGGTTTGCGAGTCAATCTCTACACCATCGGGAACGCGCTCCACAATCCGAAGATCGCGGACCTGCTGATGCAGCTCTCGCAGATCCGTATCAGCTTCACGGCGCACGATCGCGACAGCTACGTGAAGATGATGGGTGTGGACCACTTCGATCGCGTGACGACGAATGCGCGCGCATTGATGAAGCGCAAACTCGACACCAATTCGCCCGTCGGCATCGGCACGAGCTACGTGGTCACGCCGGAAGTGTTCCGCAACATCCCCAAGGCTGTGGCATTTGCCGTGGAACTTGGCATGGAGTTCTTCGACCTGCGTTCGGTGTCGGTCTGGGCTGCCGATGACTACTCGATGGAAGATCGGGCCGAGTTGGGTGCGATCCTCGACGGTGTGCGCCGCGACCAGGCCCGAGGCGCCTACGGCAAGCTCAAGGTCAGCATCGCTGACACGTTTGGCTCGATCACGAATCCGAGTGCAAACCCGCTGCCCTACGTGAACCACGATCTGGTCAACATGTTGGTGCACTACCGCCTCACCGTGACGCCGGCGGGCAAGGTGTTCCCGCTGAACATCCTTGGTCAGCCGACGCGCGAAGACGAACGCTTCTTGATCGGTCGCGTTGGCGCCGAGAAGACGCTTGCCGAGGCGATGAGCGGTCGCAAGCCGATCCCGTTCGAGCCGGACCTGCTGCTCGCGCACGACAAGACGCTCGTCATTGCGCTGTCGAAGCTGCAGGCGGATCTCGACTTTGGGATCCCACTGGCGGAAAACCCGTTTGCTCCGCAGTGAGCGGGCTCCTCGGCTAGTTAGGATTGCGACATGCGCTGTTTCGTGATCGCAGCCATTACGGCCTTCGTGCTGTATTGGCTGACGGCTTTCTATCCGCCGCAGTCCGAGGACTGGGTGCATCTGGAGATCATTGCGTCGCGGCCCTCGTGGCTTGGCGCCTTCAACCTCCAGGATTCGCATTCGCGACCTCTGTGGTTCGTGAGTCTTTGGAGCATGCTGCCGACCGGTCTGGAGCGAGCAGAACTCATCCGGATCCCTTTGTACGCGATGCACGCCCTGATCGGTGGACTGGTAGGCGTCTTGGCGCAGTCGCTGGGCGCTTCACGAAACCGGGCTTTGTTCGCCGTGTTGTTGTTCTTGTGCTTTCCGGCCGTGAAGGGGCTGTCGTGGATCGTAGCCATCTCTACGCCCGAGCATGTGCTGCTCATGATGCTGGCCCTGGTCATTGCCGCTGCGCACGCGAAGCGTCCCCGCGAGGCGACCGGCATTGCGCTCGTTGTGACTCAGGTGCTGGCCGTAGGCGCCCATTCGGCCGCCTGCCTGTTGCCGGGTTGTGTAGCGATGCTCGCAATCGGCGTCTCGCCCCTGCGTCTGCGTGTGCTGCTCGATCGTTGGCTGCTCCTGCATTTCGCGGTTGGCGCTGGCCTCATTCTGCTGTTAGCCAGCCTGCCCGCTACGGAGCGCTATCACACGCTGCGAAGCTTGGAAGCGATCTTCGCGAACGGCTCGCGCGCGCTGCTCTCTTTGATGCCGGAGCTGGTGCGCTATCCGGCTATCCAAGGCTTGCGTGGTGCTTATGGCGGCCTAGGCCTCTTGTTTGGCCTGGTTACCTGTGGGGCCGTTGCCGCGCTGTTTGTCTGGCTGCTCTGGCGCAGCAATGCCGTGGGGCGTGCGTTGTTGTTGGCAGCGGTGATCGACCTCGTGCCGCCGGTCCTCACCGCCGGTTTTGTGGTTCGTTATGCGTATTTCCCGGCGGCGCTGGTGGCCGTTGCGTTGTTGTTGCAGGCCAAGCCCACCAGGTCGTGGATCGTGGCGCTCGGTGTGTTGGGGGCCGCGTGGATTGGTGACCACGTGGTCGATATCGCCGAGGTTCGTCGCGGAGGGCAACTCGGCGTCGCCGTCGTCGAGGCTGCTCGCGCGGTTCGCGCCGAAGTTGGGCCTGGCGTCGAGGTCGCACTGGTCGACGCGCCGGGTGAAGTTGGCGCCGAGCGCGACGTGCCCGTGTTCAATTGGGGCCTTGCGGTGGCGCTGCGCCGGAACGGTGTGGACGGACCGTGGCGGCTGCTGCGGACGGAGCGATACATCACCAACAGCGATGTCGCGCTGGTGGACGAGCATCGTCTTGAAGAGATCGTGCGCGAAGGAGTCGCCGTTTGGCGGTGGGACGAGGCCAGTGGCCGTTACCTCCGTCGCTGACCGCTACCCGACCGGCTTGCGCGCCAGAGCTACGATGGTGAGCCCGAAGGGCAGGCCCACGCGGCTGACCAACGGCGCTTCGGCGCGCAGCAGCGTTGCAAGCAGCGAATTCGCCCAGCCACCGGTGACGGATACATCGGAACACTCCTGCTTGGGCGGCAGCATCCGATCCTTCAGCCGTTTGGCCGCGGCGATCGGGAAGAGCAGGCAATTGGCGTAGCTCGTGCGTTCGATCGCGAAGCCATGTTCGCGCAGTTGGCGAGCGACTTCGCCGCGCGTGTAGCGGCGCAGGTTATGGACGAGTTCGTCGTGTCGTCCAAACAGCCACTGGTAGGCAGGCATCCGCAGTAGCAGGAGGCCACCTGGGCGCAGGACGCGCCAGAAGCCGGCCAGGGCATCGTTTGCCAGATCAGGCTCACACTGGCAGACAACGTCGAATGACGTGATCAGGTCGAACGACGCGTCCGCAAAAGGCAATTCGCAGATCGATGCTCGCCCAATGCGCTTGAGTCCGCGTTCGCGGCAGAAGCTCACGGCTTCGGGAGCCATGTCCACCCCTGTCACCTCACCATAATCCTTGAGGTAGTTCATGGTGGAGCCGGTGCCACAGCCGGCGTCCAGGATGGACAGGGGCTGGCCACGACGGACGTAGCGGTCGAGCACGGCCTTCGTGATGCTGCGCATGCCGGTGTACCACCAGTGGTGGTCCTCGGCGCGGTACATCATCTCGTATTCTTCGTGGTTCACGGGTTTGCGACAGACAGTCCCCTGATGCGCGTGATCGCGCAAGGGGCCCATGGAGTTGAATCCGCGTTTAGTGACCCGACGGCACGTTCTTTGATTCCTGGTCGGGAAGGGCTGGCAATCGATAGATCCGACCTCCCGGTTGCGTCGAGACGAGTTCGCCGTTGGTCTCGAGCCACTGCGTGGCTTCGGCAGGTGTGGCATGTGGAGCCTGGTCGACAAACATGCGTCCGCCGCGTTGCCGAAGTGCTGCCAGTCCTTCGCCGGTCACGGCATCGAGCGCCACGACCCAGCCGCGTCGGCGCGCGTTGTAGAGCATCATTGGCTCTTCGAAGTTGTACGGACGTTGCCACGAATGGTCGAAGCTGGCTTCCTTGCCGTGCACGATGACCAGTTCGTCAGGCGTCGAGGCGGCGCGCACTGCGGCGGCTAGCGGCAGCTGCGGGTTGTTCAGCACCGCTTGCCGCCAGGCGCGTTCGTTGCTGAAGTGAACCGTGGCCTGACCGATCACCGCGCCGAGCAGCAGTAACCATGCGAGTTTCCCGGCGCGCGCTGGAAATGCTCGAGCAACACAATAGGCGCCAGCTACCGCGGCAAAAATGTGATAGTGCGAGCCTAGACCGGAGGTGTGGCTGTAGCGGAACGAACCCACCAAACCCAGCGTGACCGTGACCAATAGACCCGCGTCGATGCGATCCAACCGCCTTCTCACGACCAGTGCCGCCAACGCCAGCGCACCGAGCACCGAAAAGCCGTAGCGCCCGGTGGTCTTGAGCATCTGCAAATGCAGTTCAGGCATCAGCAGGTGCTTGAGATCGGGGAACTTCGTGTCGCCACCCGAAACCACGCCGAACGTCAGGCCCGTTTCCTGATAGAGGCCGCGGCCGTGCCAGAGCCACAGTGCGACCACACCCAGGATCGTGCCAAAGGCGAGCCAGACTCGCAGTTCGCGCAGTCGCCGAGGTGCGAGCGCCAGCGTCCACAAGAATTGCAAGAACCCGATCTGCAGCGCGGGCGGTTTGGCGAGTGCGCCAAACATGGTCGCCACGGTTGCCAGCAGCAGCGTGCTACCGCTGCCGGTCACGAGGAAGCGCAGGTAGGTCGTGAGCCCAGCCAGCACCAACGCGGTGCTCGTTGCATCGGGCATGACTCGCCCGCCGAGCAACGCCGCGTGGCCACCACTCAAGAACACCATCGCACCAGCGAGCGCGCCGGCTGGGCCGACGCGCGCTTCGAGCAGGCGGTGCAGGCTGAAGGTCGCGACCATCATCGAGAGCAACGCGAGCACCCGCCCAGGCCACTCTGCTTCGCCAACCGCCGCCATCGTCGTCGCGATCATCAACTGGAAGAGCGGAAACTCACACTCGACGGCTCCGTTCGTGTCGCCGCGCCAATCGACGAGCGGCCGCAGCGGATTCCACCCTTCGCTGAGGAAGTTGCGAGCGATCGCCTGCGTGTCACATTCGCGCCACGAGCTGCCGATGCCCTGTGGAATCGCGAGCAGCGTGACTGCCGCGTAGATCGCCATGGCGAGCAGCAGCCAGCGGCGACCGCGGCGCACTTCTTCTGGAGAGGCGCTGGGGTGGACGAGGTTCTCCAGCCAGCTAGCG
The DNA here is from genome assembly GCA_020851075.1 of Planctomycetota bacterium. GTDB lineage: Bacteria > Planctomycetota > UBA1135 > UBA1135 > UBA2386 > JADZDL01. The sequence goes on from JADZDL010000068.1 coordinate 9,181, forward strand.
CGGGGCAGGAGGTGGGCGTGAACAGGGATGGTGACGGCGTCGGGTCGCATGGGGCGAGGTGCGATCGGGCGCTGGTGAGACAGCTGCGCGAGGCGAGGCCGTGTTACCCTAGCAGGAGAGCGGACTCTGGTGTGATGGAATCGGGCTGGGTCTCTCCGGTGCTGGGTTACTGGAAGCCGTACCGGGGTGGGTTTCGCTGTGGTGCGCAATCCGAGTTCTGCAGGAAGAAACTCGGCCGGAGTGCTGGGTGTTGCGTGCCGGCACCCCGATCAGAAGCCGATGAACTGCTCGATCGCGTTGCTGAGTGTAAGCCCCACACCATTGGCTGCTGGGTCGATGACCGCCGCCTGCTGGAACAACCGCACCCCCAGCGCCCCTGACACTGGGATCTGGAAGGTGATGTTGGCCACTCCGCCGGTCGCGATGCCGAGGTTGGTGGCGTCGGCGCTGACCAGCACCCAGCAGCCCGGCGCGCCCGTAGACAGCAGGTTCAGCGGTAACGGAAGGCCGTTCCAGGTCGAGTTGGATAGCCCCATCACCAACAGCGCGAGGCCGGGCGCGGGCACGTTGGCGACTCGCATCGCCAGCGCCGCGCCAAGTTGTGGCCGAACGGCGCAGCTGAGCCGTGGCACCCCGGCGGACCCTTCACAGCCGGCGCCGTAGGCCCACTGATCGCCAATGAAGCCGGCAAACTGCAGGATCTCGACTTCGGCCAGCTGCACCCGTTCGATGGCGCCGACCGGGCCCAGGGACGTCACTCGCACCGCGTCGCCCATGGTGTTGCTTGGTGGCACCACGATGGTTGGCTGGTTGATCGGCAGCAGGTTGGCCGGTGCCACGTTCTGCCCGAAGACCTCGACGCCGCCGTCGAAGATCGCGATGCGAAGGTTGCCACAGCCGTGCGGGCTGCCATTGTTGAAGGTGGATGGCCACAGGCGGATCTCGTCGATGCGGTGCCGCTCGATATCGACCTGCAGCCACGCCCCCGGCCCGTTGGCCGTCGAGAAGACCGTGTTGTTCTGGGTCAATCCGTCAAGAACGCCGTCAATCACGCGCGCGGCCGCGGTCCCGTTCGACGATGCGGTGGCCGTGCCGTACGGGGCGTAATTGATGTTGCGGCCGGTGCCATAACGAATCACCTCGACTTCACTGAAGCCCAGATAGTGGTTGCCCGTGGGGTTCAGGCCGAGACTGGTCAATTTGACGAGGTTGCCGGTGACACCATTGCCAGGCACCTTGATGCGAACTGACTGCCCAGCGGGCACGTGACCGCCGCTGGTCAGGAGGTCCTGCGAGAACACGACCGTGGTGCCGTTCTTGATCTCGACGCGGAAGTTGGCCAGCCGCTCGGCGCAGCAGTCCGAGCGGTTCCAGACCACGACTTCATGGATGAGCCCAGCGCTAGCCAGTGCCACCTGCCACGACTGTCCGGGGGTGTTGCCGGTGGTGAAGCTGGAGTTGTTGTACCAATAGCCGTCGCGGTTGCCGTCGTTGGCAAAGGCCGGCACTTCGCCAAAGCCGGAGGTCGAGGTCGCCGTAGCGGTGCCGCTGGTGGCCAGATTGAGATCCTGGGCCGTGGCCATCGGCAAGGTAAACGAGAGGGTGAGTAGGGCTGTCGAAAGCGAGCGCATGCTTGCAGAAGCGAATGGGGTGCTCGTGGCGTTCGTGTGCGGAGGTGGATTTCTGGTGGCGGTGGGGAAGGGGCCTTGGCAGGGGCGACTCGGTTGTGTTCCGCCGCTCGACGCGCCCGGGCCTCGTCCTGCGAATGGCTTTCGGAGCCGGTTTCCGAAGCGGTCTGCGTGACGTTGCCTCACGCCCCCCGTAGCATCGCCGCGATCATGCACAGGGGCGTCCGGAGTGAGTGAGTCGGGGAATGGTCGGAATGAGGCGGCCCGACCGGCCTCTCCGCATTCACGGCCTCTGATCCATGGCGACGACGATCCGTTGCTGCCGCACCTGGCGGCCAGTTTTCCGCGGGCGCAGCTCGTGTGTGTGGCGGTTGCGTTCGTGCTGGATCAAGGGGTTGACCTGATCCGCCCGTTTCTGGTCGATCTGCTGGCCTCGGGGGGCGAGTTGCGGCTGCTGACGGGGGACTACTTCGACGTCACGGAACCGCGGGGATTGGAGCGGTTGCTTGACTTGCAGGCAGAGCTTCCCGTCCACGAAGGCAAGAGTCGGCTCGATCTGCGCGTGTTTGAGACCAAGGGTAAGGCATTCAATCCCAAGGCCTACATCTTCCAGCAGGCAGACGATGGCATCGCATTTGTCGGCTCCTCCAATCTGTCGCGCACCGCGTTGGGCAACGGGGTGGAATGGAACTACCGCATCATCGCCAGGACCGACGCAGCTGGCTTTGCTGCAGTGACGGAGGCGTTTGAGAAGCTATTTGTTCACCAAAATACGGTGCCACTGACGCCGGAGTGGGTCGCCGCCTACAGGAAACGCCGGCGCGTAGTTTCGCGGTTGGCTCCCGTGGAAGTGGCGCCGGAAGAACTGGCCCCAGCCGAAGCGCATGCGATTCAGCGCGAAGCGCTGTTGGCATTGTCGCGTTCGCGCGAGCGGGGCAATCGGGCGGGTCTGGTCGTGCTTGCTACCGGTCTTGGCAAGACCTGGTTGTCGGCGTTCGACTCCGTCGCGTTTGCCCGCGAAGGCGGGGTGGATCTGGATTCGCAGCGCTTGCTCTTCGTGGCGCATCGCGAGGAGATTCTCGATCAGGCGCTTTCTACATACCGTCGCATCCGTCCTGGTTGCGTGATGGGGAAGTTCACTGGTGTAGCGAAGGATGACGGTGCAATGGTGTTGTTTGCGTCGATCCAGACCTTGAGCAAGCCACAACACTTGACGAGGTTCGCACCCGACCACTTCGCATACATCGTCGTCGATGAGTTCCACCACGCAGCGGCGGATACCTATCGACGGCTCATCGAGCACTTCCGCCCGGGCTTCCTGCTTGGTCTCTCCGCGACACCCGAACGTACGGATGGAGGCGACCTGCTGGCTCTGTGTGGCCCCAACCTCGTGTTTCGTTGCGATCTCGGCGAAGGCGTCAAGGCGCAACTGCTCTGCCCGTTTCACTACTTTGGCGTCCATGACGACGTGGATTACAACGCGGTGCCGTGGAGTCGCCGGACGGGCCGCTTTGACGAAATGGAGATGACCCGCGCCCTTGCTACCGAGAAGCGCGCTGGCAACGCGCTGGAGCAATGGCGCAAACATGATGGCGCGAGAACACTCGGCTTCTGCTGTTCCCAGCTGCACGCTGACTACATGGCCGAGTTCTTTCGGCAGCGTGGCGTGCGCGCCGTTGCCGTGCACGCAGGACCGAGCTCGGCGCCGCGTGCCAATTCGCTGCGCGACCTGGAGGACGGCAAGCTGCAGGTTCTCTTCTGCGTTGACATGTTCAACGAAGGCGTCGACGTGCCGTCCATTGACACCGTGTTGATGCTGCGGCCCACGGAGTCGCGCATCGTCTGGCTGCAGCAGCTTGGTCGCGGTTTACGCCGTCTTGAGGGCAAGACTCTCAAGGTCATCGACTACATCGGCAACCACCGCGTGTTCTTGACCAAGGTGCAGGCGCTATTGTCGGCCGTGCTCGGTGTTGGCGATGGTCACCACGAGTTGCGTGAGAAGATGCTGGCGATGCAGCGGGGCGAAGCGGAGTTGCCCGCCGGTTGCGAAGTCACCTACGACCTGCAGGTCATCGAGGTGTTGAGTGCCCTATTGCGCCCAACGACCAGCGAAGAGCTGTTGCGCGAAGCGTATGAAGAGTTCCGGCTGCAACACGGCAGGCGGCCGACGGCGCGCGAGATGTTCATGAGCGGGGGCCTGCAGAAGGAGACCCTGCGCCGCGGTTTCGGCTCCTGGTTTGGTCTCGTCAGCAAGATGGGCGACCTCGATGGGCGCGAGCAGGAGGTCATGCAGCGGCATGCCGCGTTCTTGAGCGAGGTCGAACAGTCGCGCATGGAGCGCAGCTACAAGATGCTGGTGCTCGAGGCGATGCTGGAGGAGGGGGCGCTGCCGGGTGTGATCCGGACGGATGTGCTCGCTGCGCGACTGGAGAGGATCGCGGAGCGGTCGCCGTTCTTGCGACAGGAGCTGGCGGCCACCATGCGGGAGTCCGCGGGGACGGTCACAGCCATGTTGCGCAGCAACCCTCTGCGTGCGTGGGCGGGCACAAAGCGTGGGGAAGGGTCCGACTTCTTCGAGATGAATGGCGATCGGTTCGCGACGAAGTTTGGGGTGGGCGCGGGTGCGTCGGCGATGGGGTCCGGGGACCGAGAAACTCTGCCGGTGTTGACCAGGGAACTGGTCGAGTGGCGCATGGCGGAGTATCTGGCGCGCGCCGACCTGGGGAATGTCGAGGTCGCCACGTCGCCGAGCGCAGGGAAAGAGCTGCGCGTGGGGGCGAGCTTCATGCGTGAGGAGATTCCGGCGCTCCTAGCCAGCAAGTTCAGTAGAAGCGTGTGGCAGCAGGGCATTGTCGCCGTGCCCAGCGGGCTGGCTCTGCTGGTGACGTTGGACAAGCAGGGCAAGATCGAGAATCAGAAGTACGAAGACCGCTTCGAGTCGCCGAGTCTGTTCCAGTGGCAGAGTCAGAACCAGACGAGCAGGGACGGCAAGCACGGTCGCCTGATCCATGACCATGAGGCCCTGGGCAAGCAGATCCACCTGTTTGTGCGCAAACGCGGGAAGCGCGGGAACTCGACGGCGGCCCCGTTCTTCTATTGCGGGGAGCTGGTGTTTGACCGGTGGGAAGGGGAGCGGCCGATCACGGTCTGGTGGCGGCTGAAGACGGCACTCAGTGGTGAGCTGATCTCGATTCTCATGCCGCCACGGGCGTGATGAAGCGAAGAATGGAGCGGGTGATCGGGATCGAACCGACGACATTCAGCTTGGTATGTGGGGCATGGCTGGCGCGTGGCCTTTGCCATGCACCTCGCCAAGCCGTCGAAAGCGTCGGCATTGCAACGGGTTGCGTTGGCGTCGATCGACCTCGTCGCAGATCTGCCGAGCACGCGAAATGTCTGCGATTTCCGGGCTGCTAGTTTCAACGCAGTTACAGCCGGTCCGCGTTGCCAGGCCAGCAACGATCGGAACGTGACGAAGCAGGTTGGCTCGTGAGGCTCGGGCGTTCCGGGACGGGCTCTGCCAATCTGGTTGCGTAACCCAACGATGTGCGGTAGTTTTCGCAAGTAGAATGGCTCCTGGCACCCTGGCTGCGGACGCACCGATCGCTGCATGGGTCGACTCCCTGCAGGCCGCGGGTCGCTACACGTTCACGCACCGTGACCTGCGACAGCTCGCCGGCCGCAGTGCGGTCGCCGTCGATGCGGCCCTGCGTCGCCTGAAGAAGAAGGGACGCATCCAGGTTCCGCGCCGCGGCTTCTTCGTGATCGTGCCCGTCGAGTACCGAGCCGCTGGATGCCCGCCGGCGACCTGGTTCGTTGCGGACCTGATGCGATTCCTCGGCCAGCCCTACTACGTCGGCATCCTGAGTGCCGCGGCGTTGCACGGCGCCGCGCACCAGCAACCGATGGCCTTCCAGGTCGTGACCGACCAGCCAACGCGGTCGGCGAACGCGGGTCGCGTGCGCATCGAGTTCCACATGAGCCGCGTTCTGAAGCGGACGCCCGTGGTCGAGATGCCGACCGATACCGGGACCATCCGGGTCGCATCCCCTGAAGCGACGGCCTTCGACCTGGTTCGCTATCCGGCCGCGGCCGGCTATTGGAGCAACGTTGCCACGGTGCTCGGCGAGTTGGCGGAACGAATGCGGCCCGAAGTCCTCGTCCGCTGCGCCGCGCACCAGGCCAGCCCCGATGTGCAGCGATTTGGCTACTTGCTGGAGGACATCGATCGGCAGGATCTCGCTGACCGGCTGGCGACCAGACTCACTGGGCAGCGCGTGCGACCCGTTCTCCTCGCAAGCAGGCACAAGCCAGGTCGTGCCAAGCCGGATCCGACCTGGCGGGTGGTGCCAAACGTGAAGGTCAAGGTGGATCAGTGATCCCGCGCGCGCAGCGCGCATGGCCGTACCTCCAGCGTGGAGTCAAGCGGTGCCAGGAACAACGCGGTAAGCGCTTACTGCTGGCCAAGGTGAGCGGTCCGCGAGCGTGTCGCGTGCGACTTCCGTGGCGGGCGATCGCTAGGTCTGGCTGTTGTGCTGAGCAGTTCTTCGATGCTCTCGACCAAGTAGAGGAATGCTCGCCCGCGCCGGTAAGAGGTGAGCTTGCCGGCCTCGCGCAGGTGCATCAGGTCGCAGCCAGAGACCCGCAGCCGACGGCGCGCATCAACACTTGTCACCCATTCTGGAGATCCTTGCGGTGGTTCTTTCATTGCCAACAGGGAAGTGGTGTGGATTGCTATCTGGGGCGCCTTCGAACGAGTCGGTGCCCCCGAATGGAGACTCCAGCGGCGTCCAGCGCGAGTAGCCAATCGCGTAGGAACCCAATCTTGGATGGGTTCGCAAACAGGCCTGCGGCTTCTTCTTGCTTGGTCAGTGTTGCGAACTTCTTGTGACCCGGATAATCGGGCGACACGAAGGATTCCTTACGATGGAGAATCGGGGGGTTTGGGGTTTGCGAGTAGTCCTTGAACGAGGAGCGGGCCTCATCAAGGTTCACTACGGCAGAGGATGCGAGTGCTGGGTGCGCTTCCTTGTCGAAGCCAGGGTAGCACAAGTAGCTTACTTGCGGCCGGTAGCGATGCAGCTTGACGATGTTTGCCCCTTCCACTTCACCTACGAGTCCGCGGGCACACGCTTCGTAGAGCCGCAGTACGGTTGGTAGCTGGCCGATTGCGTCCCTATGCAGGTAGATGGCTTGAGGCGTTTCCTTGCCAACGCCCACTGACTTGCAGGCTGCGTTGATCAGGTCTTGGTCTGCCAACTGTCGCAGCATCCGTATGGCTCCGAGGATTGCCTTGGAGTAGCTGCCGTGGAATGCCCGGATGTCCCCCCGTAGCTCGGGTGCCAGATCCGTGAACTTTGCAGGCCGATCGAACTGGGCCTGCGCCAGGTAGAGCAGGAGGTCTTCGTTGCGCTGGTGTTCGATGGTCGTCCAGGTTTCGCTCCCAGTGGCGCGGCGAATGACGGCAAACGCCCGCCCAATTGAGCCGAAAGCGGAGATGATTGCGGGGCTGCTAGGTAGCTCAACTTGCGAGGGGAGGCGGCCTCGGTCCGTGAAGAATCTCAGCAGAGGATCGAGCAGCCCTTTGTGCGCTTCATAGAG
>JADZDL010000069.1 GCA_020851075.1 Planctomycetota bacterium
AATCGACCAAGGCCGTCGCGTGGCGAAGTAGTGGGTAAGTCCAAGCAATGCACCTCATGGAAGAAGCGAGCCGCTTGGAGGGGGACCTTGGACGGAAGGCTCGAAGGCCTGAGGGTATCGCGTCGGATCGCGCCTGTCGACCCCAAGCGTTGAGCGGCGCCAACATGCGACGGCTTCGAGACTGGCGAGAGGTCACCGATTCGGCGCGCCGCAATTGCCGCTAGAATGTAACAAGAACTCCGCGTACCGTATTTCGCCCGTCTAAAACGGTGCGGTGCCGGTGAGTTTTGGCGTGGCCGGCACGGTTCGTGCGTGGCACGCGGCGGTCGAAACGGGGCGCCCGGGTACTCGCAGCGACGGCGTTGATGGTCGCGAACATTGGCCAAGCCCGAGTCTCAGGTGCCTGCGTTCAGGGGTAGCCGCGCAGGGGGTGCGCTGGCCACGAAGACGATGCCGACGGCCGTGATCAACGAACGTCCAGTCCCGTCAACCGGCCGGAGGCCGCATTTGCTTGAGCATGCGACGGCCGCTGGCGGGCCCATAGGAGCCGGTAGGAGGCTGCTTTGATGGCCGACAACGGTGGTGGGCCGCACGGATATACTCAGCACTCTTTGCGTCAGGCAATGACCCTCATGATGAAAATCGCGCTTCTCGCTCTCGGACTCTCCACCCTACCTGCTGCGGCGGCGTTCGTCTTCGCTGGCCGGACCGTGCATAGCTCGCCGTTCCAGATGGCTATTCCGTACGGGACGGCGGTGAAGACGACCATCGACCCAGCGAACATCTGGTCGTGGCATCACGATTTCGCTTCTGGGAACCAGACCGTAGAGGTACTGGTCGACGTCGACGGCAACAACGTCATGGACACCGAGCATTCCTGGCTGCGGGTCGTGGTGACCGACATCGAGGTCGTGGATCGGAACCTAACGCAGGCCATCGTTTGGGTGCGGGACTCTACAGGCAGGCGATTTGCAGTTGGCGGTGGGTGGCATCAGGCAGCAGGCCACGTAAATCATGTTGGCCTTTCGACCCCCATCGTCCTGCCCGTGGGTTCATCGTTGTCGGTGGAGATTGAGGGAGGCGGAGGGTCGCCGATCAACGTCAACCTGATTGGCCGTGTCGTGAGCCTGTAGAGGTCGCCTGCTACCGGGAATGCGACCCACGCGGCATCCGGCCCCGCGAAGCCTTCGCATTCCAGAATTCGGAGTGAAGTGGAAATGAGCCGCCCGCTGCATTCCCGCCAAGCGTGTAGAGAAGGAAACCGGAAGAGACGCAGCGAGCGGTTCTCTCGGCCCGCAGAACAACTGCAAGCCGCGGATCAAGAACACGCGGAGTGACGAGTTCTTAACTGCGAGACAAGTTCGTTGCGAAGGTGCGCCACGATGTGTCTTCAGGGAGGTGTGTGCGGGCGTCAACTCATGCGAAGAAGGAGTTGCCTGCTTCACGTGAAGTTTCGCCTGAATCCACCGCCCCGCAATTTCCGGAATTCGGAGTCAGCCGGAGGCGTGGGTGTTGACGCAAAAATCTCGCGAGCTCCGGTTGACTCGATCCCGAGTCTCGCTAAGTAAAGGTGGGTTGGAGGATCGTCACCCCTTCGGCCCGTCGCAGCACCCAGAAGGAATCGCCACATGCAGTCTTGGACGCTCAGGTTCTTGCCGACTCGCCCCCTAGCCGCGCTGTTGCTCCTTGCCGGAGCCGCGCTCAGCCAGAATCGGCTTGATTGCCCTCCCAACGCGGTGCCCCTTACCGGTGGCCCGACTGGCCCGGCAGCCTTTGGGCCGTCGGGGCCTCTGCCAAGTCCATTGCTGGGTCCGACAACTGGGGGGCCTCAGCCCAAGAAGTCTGGCGTTGGCGCGATGCAGGCGGCTGTTACGCACAACACAAACGTCGCAAATGATGGGACTGCGACTGCGGGCGGCTGGGATGCGCGGCCCTACTCGACCTACCTTCTTGTTGACCACGGAGAGATCGGAAGTGTTACGTGGGCTCCGCCCTACCCAACGCCGTCGAGCGCCGCGGAGGAACCGAAGGTTCTGGGAGACCAAGATGTTGTGAGTCCTCGTTGGCCGGCTTACCCGTATCCGCATTACATTCTGTTTGCGAGTTCTCCGGACCCTTGTCCGCCGAACGGTCCAGCGTGCGGGTGCGGGTCCTGTGTGCCACACGACACCCTGCCACCTCCAAAAGGGGTGGATCTCAATGGCTCAACCCCCGCCGTCCAGGTGTTGCCCGTGGGCTCTGCGCCCAACGGGGTGCATTGGGCGGTTACGGCGCGGCCCGGCGAGGGCGAGTTCTACTACTACTCACATGACGTGCAAAATGGCGGCCTCCAGGGCATCATGGAGGTGCGCAGGGTTGATGGTAGCATTCAGAGGTCAGAGAATGCGGGCGTTGTCAGGGGCAAGACCCTCTGGCGGCCGATTGAGATCGTGGATCCCTACGACAATCGTACGGTCATTTTGTACTACCCGCCAGGGCATCCCCACCAGAACAAGGTGTTCAAGGTGTCATTCCCGGGTGGCATCGACAAGATCTACGACTATTCGCCCGCCTGGATTGGTCCGGCGCCTTGGGACGCAACGAATTTCGCTGGAATAGAGATTCGGTATGAGGACCGGTCTGTCCCGACGCAGAGCTTTGCGTCCCGGCGGCAGTGCCTCCTCTTCAAGAAGCGGCGAGACCTGCAGGGCAACCTAGTTCCGTGGACCCGTCCCTATGCTGGTGATCTGCTGTATCGCATCTATGGTGAAGAAGGGCTTACCTTGCCCGACTTGGCTAACGTGGGCGCCAACACTCTGTTCCAGCTTCCTGGGGCTACTTCCGTCCAGGTCGTTGAGTATGGGTACATCGAAGGCACCGCTCTACTCGCGAGCGTTAGTCAATTCGTTGCAGCGGGCATTCAAAGTACTCAGGCCCTAAACCCTGCAGAAGTCGAAGTAGTCTATGAGTATGGTGTTTGGGCCGGCCAGGCGAGGGTCAGCAAGGAGACTTTTCCTCGCGAAGGGTTGGTCAACACCTACGACTACACGGTCGATGTTGGCGGTCAGCACTTGGCGTCGATCTACTGCGTCAACAACCTTGGCCGCGTGTGGGATAGGAAGCTCGATGACGGCGGCCGGGTCATTAGTGAACAGATTATCGCCCCGAGCACGCCCGCTGGTAAGCCCCGCCTGTCGGATCCGGACAACGGTGGAGTGGTCGAGTCCACCGATATCGATATTCGGTACGAGTACGCGCCGTGTGGCGCCTGTGGCGGGAAAGTCACCGCTTGCTGGAGTCCGACCACCGGGCGTCGGGTGGAGTATGACTACGACAACTTGACTGGGTTGTTGCTTGAGAGCCGCGACCTCAACTTGTCCGGCTCTGCGGCCTATGCAGTTACGCGCTACTCATGGTCGCCAGTCGATGCGAATGCTCCGTATGCCGCGTATCATCTCAACCGAATTACACAGCCCGACCAGTCGATAGTTGACTACACCTACAACCTCGTGCCAAGGAGCAATCCTGACTGGGGTTCGAAGGCTGAGTCCGTCACGGTAACGAGCCCGACGGTCACCAGGGCCGACGCCACAACCGTAGCTGTCTCTAGCGAGACGCACTTCAACATCACGTCGACAGCCCCCGGGGCGCAGGCGTCGGTTGTGGGGCAGGTGACCTCTTCGCGGGACGGGGACGGGGTCATCACCGCGTTCACCTATGACCCCATCGGGCGCCTGCGCACGACTGTGGTCAACCCGGCCGGCACGAGCGATCGGGTTGAGACCGAAACGGTCTTTGACCACTGGGGAGACCTCCTAAGCGTCACCGAGAATGTTGGGTCGAGCCAGGCGAAGACGGCGACCATGACTTATGACGGCAGGGGGCAGCTCAGTGCCCTCGTCGTTAGCGGGCAGGGCCTAACAGCGGAGGATGAGTTCTACTACGACCGTTGGGGTCACCTCGCTGTGCACCGCCGCAAGAACGCGAACTCGTCCGGTGGCCAGCCGGATGACTTTGGTCCGTCACCCCGTTCTGACACTGCTCGCCAGTGGCTGCGCGATGAGTGGCACTATGACGGCCAACGCCCTGTTGTGGCATTCCAGGATCGCCGCACGTTGGACCGTGATGACAACGGCACGATCGCAGATGTTTCCGACGCTCGGTTCCTTCGGACTGACATGACGTGGTCGCAGGACGGGCAACTGACTTTGGTCGGCAACACCAACGGTTCGACGACGAGTTTTGTCTACGATGGATATGGCGCCCTCTACAAAGCAGAGACTGCGACTGCGGGGCAGCCGTCGCTGGTGCAACGGTTCTATTGCAATGCGGCGCTTGAGGTTGTCCGCAGCATTCGTGGGACGGGTGCCGACCAGTTGGTGACCACCGTGGAACGCAACGGCGCCGGGGTGGTTGAGAAGATGGTCGAGCCCAGCGTTCTGGCTCCCGCCTCTTGGTATCCTGGCGTCCCCGCCTGGGCCACGTATGAGTTTGATACAGACGTGATGGGCAACACGGTTGAGAAGCGGGTTCTCGACCGTGCAAGTGTGAACATCCTGGCCAAGGTGCACACCACCTACGATGAGCTTGGGCGAGCCTACAGGGTGGATGCATACGATGTCGCAAACGCCGGTAACCCCCTGCAGACGTCGACTGTTCTTTGGGATGGTGCTTCACTGCCAAAGAAGGTCGTTGGACCTGCGGGGCGTAAGATCGTCAGAACCTTCGACGCTCTGGGTCGCGTGCGGGAGTTGGCGGACGATGATCCGTTGACCGCCGGCTCGCAGTTGAATCGCGTCAGCTACTCCTACGTCGCCAACTGCGATGCCGTTGGGCAAGTCACGCGGCAGAGCTGGGATTGGCACCCGACCGCGCCGGTAAACCCCGTGCTGCTGGCGAGCCAGTATATCTACGATGGTCTAGGCCGCGTAGTTGAGATGCGAGTCGGTCCGACGACCTCGGCGACCACTCCGCCAACTAGTCCGCTAGTGCACCACTTCAGCTACTACAGCAGCGGTCAAACGGAGTCGTACGTCGACCCGGCTGGAAAAGTGGAGAAGTACCTCCCCGATGCACTTGGTCGCTTGGCGGAGCACTACTTGCCGGGGACCCAGGCGATTTGGAACGAAACTCGCTACTCCGACTACTTGGACGCAGATGCGCGGACCTTGGTTGTGCAGACGGACGGTCGTGGGCGCATCACCAAGACCTTCTACGACTTCGCTGGTCGTGTTCAGGCGATCCTGGAACCCGGTGCAGCCGTAGAGCCAACTGCAGCAAGCCCCAATCAGCCGTTCGCCAAGTTCTTCACCTACGATGCGCGCGGCTTCCTTGCGCAGTCGTTTGCTGGCGATGGGATCGTGGTTCAGCACTACCACGACGGCATGGGGCGCATGATCGCACGGTCTTCGCCGACGCCGAACATAGCGACCGCCGTTTCTTGGCTACACGGCCGCGACATTGTTGTGCGCGACGCCTTGGGCCGGATCACTTATTCGGGCAGCTTGTCCGGTGCGAACGGTGGTGGTGGCGTCTACGTCCAGGAATCCCGCGAGTACGATGGGCTTGGCCGTGCTACGGCCGAGTCGTTTAACTTCCTGACCACTTCAAACTGGGTCAAGATCGGCAGCTCCTACACCGGAGCGGACCCGTTCCGGACCGGCCTGAGCTACGAAAACCAGCTCGGTGCGAACACCGGCGACTTGGCGATGCAGTTCCTGCCCGATGCGATCGGGAGAATGCAGGAGGTGTCCTGGCAGACCGTTGGCTCCATGCGGCCCGTCGCGACTTACCTGCACCAGGGCGGCGCGACCCGTCGCCGGGTGACGAGTTGGGGCGCCAGCACCGGTCAGAACTTCGACACGGACTATCGATACGACAGCTATGGGCGCATGGACCAGATCACCCAGTCCTTTGATGCGCAGGCGAAAGTCGAGTTCACCTACGACGCGGCCAGCAACCTGCTGAAGGAGATCTACGATGGGCACATCACCGCGACGACCTACAACTCCAGGAAGGGGGATCGGTTCGCCTACGATGAGCACCATCGTCTGAGCAATGCTTGGCTGGGCAGCGACCAGAACCACATGAATCAGGCTAGTCCCGAGGCCGCTACGGGAGGTGAGCCAGTCGGTGATTTCGTGAAGAAGCTCACCTACGGCCTGGACGCCGCAAACAACCGGTCGAGCGTGAGCACCCAGATCGGCCTGGGTGGGACGCCTTCCACGGCGACCTACACCACCGACAACACGGCGCCGGAAAGCAACCGCTACGTCACGGCTGAGGGCGTAGGCGTGCTCTACGACCAGCGCGGCAACACGGCGTTCGACGGCAACTACTACTACGTCTACGACGAGCAGAACCGGTTGAGCGAGGTCTACATCCTCGTCGAGACCGACATGGCTCAGGCGGGTGCGCAGACGATGCTCGCCACGGACCCGACGACTGGCAGTACGAGCGAAGTTGCCGCGCAGGGGAAGTTCGTGGTTAGCAACCCGGATGCACTGAAGAACGCGCGCGCCAGCATTCTGGCCAGAGCGTCGGCCAATCTTGCCGAGTTCATCAGTCGTCACGATGAGCGCGCCTATGCGGCGCAGTTCAAGGAGACCCTCTCACCGAGCGCGGTTCAGCCCGAGGAGGGGACGCAGTCCTCAAGCAGCTCGTCGTCGCCGGTGTTTGACGTCACGCAGATGCAGCTCGTGGCGTTCTACCTCTACGATGTGCACGACCGCCGGGTAGTTCGCATGGTGATGGGCACGTGGGACACGCGGTTTACGGCCTGGGACGGTTGGCAGGAAGCACAAGAGCTTTCGCTTGCGAGCGGCCCCTTGGCGGTCCCCGAGAAGCAGTTCTTGTGGGGCGAGCAGCTCGACGAGTTGGTTGCCTACCGGACCAAGACGGCCGGTGTCTGGAACGAATACTACGTCGCAGAAGGCGGAGCGCACTGTCCGCAGCGCATCCTCAACACTTCAGGCGCTGTCGTTGAGGCGCAGGAATACGACCCCTACGGCAAGACGACGTTCTTCGGGGCCTCGGGTAGCGCGAGCGTCTCGGCTGTAGGCAACCCGTTTGGGTGGAAGGCCGTCCGGATCGATCCGGAGACCGGGCTGCTCTACATGCGGCACCGGTATTACTCTCCGCGATGGGGGAGGTTTCTCTCGCAAGATCCGCTGGGGGTGTGGGGCGATAGCCTGGGACTTGGTAACGACTACCAATACGGCAGTAACAACCCGGAGACAGTTGCCGATCCCTTTGGACTGCAGGTGTGGAAGGAGGCTGGCGAGCAGCTTCTTAGCCAAGCCATAAATATGGCAAAAGATAGGGGGGGGTACATAGATCTTACTGTGTCCTTCGCTACCCCTATGGATCCAGGGCTTGGACTGCCCAACATCATTGGCATCAATGCCTACGCATCGCAGAATGGTGGTTACTACGAACCAATTTGGGACAGTGACCTTCTGAACGCTGCCATGAAGGGGGCATGGGACGGTACCAAAGCGGCGGTGGAGTCTGCCATTGAGAACTATCTTGGTGGAAAGATGTTTAGGCTTGCCGGAGCTCTTGGCGAGAAAGTGTTTGGGAAGCTTCTCGAGAGATTTGGCAGACATGCGCTGGCACAACTATCTAACAAGCTTGGCCCCGATCGACTTAGGCGATTGCAGCAGATTCTCGATGGCGAGTGCCCACCAAACGTTCGGGGGCCGAAGCACTTTGCAAATGATGGGCGACTACAGACTGTTGGCGGCAGGCAAGTCCCGAGTAAGAAGTTGCCTAAACTTGGCAAGGGGGGCGAGCCTATCGAATATACTGAGCACGCTGTCAATCCCAAGGGGCCTGGCGGTATGGATGGCGAGCGTTTCGTGACTGGGTCTGACGGTAGTATCTGGTTTACCGACAACCACTATCTGGGGGATTGGATGTTGATTGCAGGGGGTCGTTAGTGGCTTCCTTGAACTCTGAGTTGGTGAAGTTCGGCCCCCCATACTCGATGTTCCGCCAGGCCGCTGGGTGGGAGAGTGTGTATATGGGTAGGTATTGTCTTTATGCGCCCGCGCGTGACATATGTGTTGCTTTTGTCGATGCTCAACGGCTTGTAAGCGATAATGCGGATGAGCAGCTTGATGAGATTGCGCGCGGTTTCGGCCTGGTGCGGGAATCCCCCAATTTTGACCACCTACGCTTCCTGGATAGTCTTGCAGTAGTCATTGAAGAAATGTATATTTACTTTCCATCGGCGTCAACTAAGGGGCTAGCAGTGGTATTGCGACATGCGGACTGCATGAGTGACGAGCTCCTGCACGCATACGTGGATCTAGCGGAGCGCGTGGGGGGTGTCTATGCCGGTGAGCTGGGGAGCGAATACGGGTTCTATCAGCGCCCTCCTATCCCATTTCATTGCGTTTTTGAGTTTGAGAGGGAGAATCGGATGCGCAGTGCTTTGCGTAGGGTGGTGAATCGAGTCGCCGTGCGTAGTGACGCCTTGACGCCTCCAGTTTAGCCCGTGCGTGGTGTCCGGAAAACTGGCCGACCAAGTTATGGCCCTAATTGGTCAATCCGAGGTCGCACCCGGCGGAATTGGTCATGCCCGTTTGCGCCGAGCTGACAGACCGGTGGCCCCGGTCGTGGTCAAGAACTCGGTGCTCGCGATGTTCTTGGCCGTCAGGCCGTCCGTCGATAGCTGCGCAGCAGCCCGCCGAGTCGTTCGTCAGCTACCACCACATCACCCGTTGGCTTCTCGGTGGTGCTCGCCGTGACCACACAGTTGCCGAGACCTTGGTGCGGACGTTCGAGGCGATAGTGGTGAGCGACGAATTCCATCAGGGCGTGCTGCAGGTGGTCGGCTCCAAACAGAATCAGTCGCTCGAGGCACTCTCTCTTGATCGATTGCACGAAGCGTTCGGCAATCGAATTCATGTTTGGTGCCTGGACAGCCGTGTTGACCACCGTCACCCCGGCTTCCTCAAGGATGCGGCGAAACTGCACGGTGAACTTGGTGTCGCGGTCGAGGATCAGGAACCGCTTGTCGCGCAGGAAGCCCTCACCGGGGTCGGTGAGGTTTCGCGCGACCTGTGCCATGAATGCTGCATCGGGGTTCGTGGTCACACCCGCGATCTCGACGAGTCGGCTCGCGTGATGGATCACGAACAGGACGTAGTGCGTCACGAGCCCGCGTGCGGTCCAAACATCGACGGTAAAGAAGTCGGTAGCCGCAATCACACCGGCGTGCGCCTTGAGGAAGGTGCGCCACGAAGTCGGACGCTGAGGGCTCGGGGGAATTCCGCCGTCCTTCAGCGCCTTGCCTATCGTGGACTTCGCGACGTTGTGCCCGAGCTTCTTCATCTCGCCTTGGATGCGGCAGTAGCCCCAGCGGGCATTGTCCTTGGCCATGCGGACGATCAGTTCGCGGATCGTCTTCATGAGCCCTGGCCGGCCGACGCGGTTTCGTTGGTGGGTGTGCTTCGCCGCGATCAACTGTCGGTGCCAGCGCAGGATGGTGTCGGGAGTGACGATCGTGGCAACCTTGGCGAGCAGGTCGCGTCCGAGTGTGTGGCCCTTGGCGGCGAGTCGGCGCCGTTGATCCTCCGTGAGCCGTGGCCGATGGCAGCCGAGTTGTTCCTTCGTAAGCGTCCGAATGCGCGGATGCTGGTAATTGCCTTACTTGCCTACTCGCTCACCACACTTGTCGTCGTCACGGTAGCATTCGCCACGGCTGGCCTCCGCTGAGCCGATAGAGCTCGCTGTTGATGGGGACCGAAAGGGTGCCTCGCTTGGATGCCGGCCTTCTGAGCCCAGCTATCCCTCCAAACGAACGAGTTCCCATGCCCAGCTTCCTCTCCTTGTTTTCGGCGACCCTGCTGATGAGCGACTGTGGCTTGGCCCTGTCGCCAACGCCCCAACAGCCGCCTCCGCCTCCGACTCTCACGTATCCAGTCACGGCCTTCGGTGCGCAGCCGAACGACGGCTTAGACGACGGGCCGGCGATCCGGGCCGCCATCCAGGCCGCCAAGGCCGGCGGTGGTGGCATCGTCGAGTTCGCCGGTGGCACCTACCACGTCGGTAGTGCGTCACCCCAGGCCAACCAGCCGCCCGTCGGGCTCGACTTCGATGCCGCCCAAGGCATCACCCTGCAGCCGGCAGCGAGCGCGGCCGTGACCATCGCGTTCACCGACCGATCTCACCATGGCATCCAGATCCAGGGTTGCGCCGACCTGACGTTCCGCGATCTGGTGCTGACCTACCAGTCGCCATGCCACTTCGAGGGGATCCTGCAGACGGCCAACAATACCGGCGGCGTGAGCACCTACGTTCTGCACTGCCCGAACGGGGTCGATGCCAATGACACGTTTCTGTTCGGACAGAACGGACAGATTCGCCCCTGGCGACTCAGCATCTTCGACCCGAACACCCGCAGTCGCCGTCCATTCTCGGCCAAGCTGACCGGCGCCACCGCGAGTGTGAATGCCGCCGGCACCACCGTGACGATGACCCTGACCGACGACTGGTTGTATGCGGAGCCGATTGTCAATGCCCCGCAATACGGCGATCTCATCGCCGTCGGCGTCGAACACCCGTCGCACATGGTGTGGAGCGTAGGCTCCACTAACCTGCTCTTCGAACGCGTTCGCATCGAGCAGGCACCCTTCTTCGCCGCCCAGCACACGTTCGACAGCAACGTGAGGTACTCGCAGTGCACGATCGGCGCCGCCGCCGGCACCGTGCAGCCGCTCCTCTCCACCAACCGCGATGGCCTCCGCTTCCGCAGCATGCGCGGAGCCGTGCAAGTGGTCGACTGCCGCATCGAGCGCTGTGGTGACGACGCCATCAACATCCACACCCAGTGGATCGCGGTGAATCGGCCTCTCTACCCGGGGTACGTCACGCTGGTCGACGCCGAGAATGCGGGTTGGCCCCTGGACCTGCGCGTCGGCGACGTGTTGGTCGCCCACGATCCCACGAGCCTGGCCGCCCTAGGGAAGGCGAGCATCGTGAGCATCATGCCGAATGCCCCGAACTCGGTGCAGATCGCCGGCTTCCCACTGGCCTTCGGAGATTGGGCGGTGAACGCCAACGCGCAGGCCACCGACATCCTGATCCAGAACAACCTGATCCGCGACGTAGATGCGCGTGCCATCCTGGTCCGCGGTATCCGCGGCACCATCTCCGGCAATCGCATCGTCGACACCCCCAAGGGCGGCATCGTCGCCTGCCCAGACGTGCAGTACTTCAAGGAGGCCGGCTTCTCGCGCGCCTTGACGATCACGGACAACACCATCCACGTGAGCGGTTACGGGCGTTGGTATCACGACAGCGCCACCAGCTGCCAGCTCGGCGCGCTCACCGTCGGTGTTGAGCATGCGCAATCGACCTGGCCTGTAGGTCTCGGCCACGCCGAGATGCTCGTCCAGAACAACTGGATCGCCGCCAGCTCGATGGTCGGGCTGTTCGTCGCCTCCACGGACACTGCGGATCTGGTGCCGTCGATGTCGGCGCCGACCTTCGGTGCCATGGTTCAGAACAACTGGGTCCTCGCTAGCCAACTCGCACCAAACCCTGGCGCCGGCCTCGCCCGGGGCATCACCAACGCCTCCGGTGGCCTGCACCTGTTGCACGTCGATCACACCAGCGCACTCGGCAACCGGATCGACAACCGCGGTAACGGCGCCCTCCTCACGATCGCGAATGCGGGGACGAGCACCACGACCAGCGGCACCGTCGCCACTTGGTCGACGAGCTTCGAACAAGAAGAAGGCTGGACGTGGGCTGGGCAACCATTGCAGTCCTTCGTGGGACGACTGCTCGCCACCAACCCGACCGACGCCACCGTCGGCGGATGGCACCTGCGGTTCGATTCGTGGCACCTGCAGGGGCGCGACCTCGCCGCGGATTTTGCCCGCGGCCACCAGTGCTCGGTTTGCTCGGCGGCTGGCGGCACCCTGACGATCGACGTGGATCCGGTGGTTCAGCCGAGCACCAGCAAACTGACGTTCTGGGCCACCAGCGTCCTGCAGCCCACCGGCTCGCCGAAGCCGCTGGTGGTGGAGGTGACCACCGCTGCGGGCACGGTCCGCACCTCGTTCCCAGCCAACTCGCTGGCGGCGGCGCCTGCCTGGAGTTTTCATGAGGTGACGCTCCCGGCGGGCACCATGGCCGTCGCCTTCCGACGCGCGGCTTCCAATGCCGAGGTCTACCTGGACGACGTGGTCGTCTCCCACTGATCGGTCTACCACGGCCTCGCCCTGGGTTCCTCGGCGGGGCTCCCGTGAGCCGGCAGTTGTCGAGGTGCCGTTGCCTCGTTCGCCGACTGCCTCAGGATCCGACGGCCGCTTCGAGAGTGGTAACCGCCCTTCGCACCGCTTCGCGCATTCTTTCGACCTGACCGTTCCCCTGCGACTGGATCTTGGCGACCACATCCTGGATCAACGCTTGAGGCGGGCCGAGGCGGCTGCTGGCGGCGATCCAAGATCCGGAGTCGATTCGGAGGGTGTTGGGGCTGCTGTGGCTGTCGTCGGAGGTTCCCGTAGCAACTCGCCAAGAGCCAAGAGCCGATTCGAGGGGGTGGACCTTGACAGGTCCTTCCCCTCCCTTGACCATCCCTGGCATCGGCCATACGAAAGACCGTGCAATGAGTTACAACCCTCTCGAGTTTATCAAGGGCGCCGCAAGGCTCGTCGCGTTGAGCCAGATGCCGAAATCCGCCCACAAGGTGTCAGTCGCCATTTCTGCAGCGGGTCCGGTCGGATCTTTGACGAGAGTGGGGCCTCTAAGAGGTGCCTCGATTGCCTTGGTGAGGGAAGCAAATGACGGACGCAGCCATGGACACTAGCGGCGCGTCGAGTCCGCTAACAGTCAAGGAGATACACCTTACGGTGCACAAGGCGGCTCTCGATGCCGCAGCCGGCAAGGTTTGGCTGCACATCGACGCCGCAGTGGGGATGAGTGATGGGAGCACCCGTCCCGGCATCGTGGCCACGCATTTCCTCAACGGAAAACAGGGCCCCGATGCCGCCACTGACGATTTCGGCGTCGCGACTCTTCAGGCGCACATCTCGCCCGAAATGGTGCGCATAGGAGACCAAAACACTCTTTCGGTTCGAGTGCGGGGCTCAATTGCCAGCGCGTCCATCCCAGTTGCCATGCTAGAGGAGTCGTCCGCCCTCTATAGGTGCGACGACGACTATGTGAAGCACAAAGACTATACCTCATTCAGTGAAGAGAGGCGCTCACGATCGATCTCTGTGGCAGTAACTTTGTCCAAGAGGGACTTCAGGGACATCGATGGCGTGAGGATTGTTGCGCACCTTGGCGGGGCGTCTTTCGGTGAGGGTGTCACCAACGCCGATGGGGTTTGCAACATATCGAAAGTGATCTCCTACACCATTAAGACGCGATACCGAGACAGTGGCAAACAGGTGATCGATCCGTCGAAGGACTTTCCGAGCCTTTCCACAATGGTTGTTTCCGTCGCCGGGTTTCCTGGCGACTACCGCATTCGCGCCAAGAGCGCTTCTTGACGCATCGAGGTTCTGAGGTTCTTGGGGGAACCCGCAGGCAAGTCTGTGGTGATCACCCTGCGGTGACTCTTGGGCTTGAGCGGCCCGGCGATTGTAATTATCTTTGGTGCCAGGGCAGCGGTGTTGAAAATGCGGCGGAACTGCGCTGGAAGGCGATAGCCAACCGATGTGCGTCAGTGCGCCGAGTGGCGCGGGGCGCGCCTCTACTTAATTTGGCCGGCGATGTGATGCCCGGCAATGAATAGCGCGCTGCAGTGCGGACACTTGTTCTTGGCATCAAGAAGCCCTCCCACGAGACCATAACAGCGACCACAAGAAAAACCGCCGCAGGCCGGGCACTTCGAGACGGGGGGATTGAATTCCCGCGCGGTCGGCCTGTGTCTGCAGTTCGGGCAGGCGGAGAACGTATGTTGGCTGGTCATGGGATGTTGCGATGTAGGTGTTGGCAGCGCGAGCGGAAATGGCCGCGGCGGCTCGCACCGTGACAGTCGGCCGGCAGTCAGCAATCCAGTTGCTTCACTTGCCGCCTGCGGCCCATGCGGATTTGACCGCCGCCCCCATGGCTCGACGTAGGCCCGGGAGACGTCGCTGCGGGTAGAAGGTCCCTTCGTCGAGCAGCGGCCAGATCTGCTTCATCACTGGATCTTGACCGATAGCGGTGTCCTTGAACGCGCTGATGGTGGCAGGGATCAGGTAGCGGGGAACGGCCTTGCCGCCTACTGCATCCTTGTTGAAGTGGATCCACTCGAAGGTGGATGGGGTATTGATGTACGCCACGAACCGTCGCGCCGCGTCGTGGCGTGCTTTCTGGGCCAACGCAGGCACGGCCTCATCGTCGTAGATGGGGGCCACCCAGATGTCGGCAAACCACACGGGGTCGGAGCCGCGGCCGAGCGGCGCGGATCGGACGAATAGCTTCGATGGATCGGCACCGGCAAGCTGTGCGTGATACACGCGCTCTGAATACCCAAACAAGGCGTCTGCCTTGCCCTTGCCGAATCGGGTTGGCGCGAGGTCGGGGTCCTCCCAGTTGTTGAACGTGCCGTCGATGCACGGGTTCGCCCCGGCGTCCATGCCCTGGGAAGCAAACGTCACGAGACATGCGACGACATCAGCGTCAAGGGGCAGCCGGATAGCCTCGAGCGGGTCTGGGTTGCTCCGCGAGTCTGCCCACGCATCAATGTACAGGGCAGCCGTGTTCCAGGACCCCAAGAGGTTGCCAACCAAGTTGGGGCGCGGAGTTTTGGCGGCTTCCAAGGCAACTACGAGCTTGTCGATCGTGTCTGCCCTCGCGATGGCTTCATCCTCCGTGATGATGAAGTGTCCGCATAGCCAGTGGGGTACACCATACTGACGGCCATCGAGACGAGATGCCTCATAGCCGGCGCGGACTAGGTCTGTGTCCCCATGCGGCCATTCGGCAATGGCCTCCATGTCGACGAGTGTTCCAAGAAGCACCGTGTCGATCTCCACGAGATCGAACGGCTCCTTTCTCTTCCCGTCCGAACTCTTGCTCCTCAGCCAGCCGGCCACCACGAAGGGGTCGTAGTAGTCAATCGACGGATCGACGAGGAGTTCAAGATCAACATCAGGATGAAGTCCCTCGAACTCCTGTTCGATCCGCTTGGCGAATTCCCCGTTGGCCCCAAGCGCCGGCAAGTACGGGAACATCGCGACGCGAAGCGTCGTGCGGGCCTCTACTCCATCGCGGTCAGACTGCGGCGATTGGCAGGCGATTGCACCCGCCAGCAGGGCAGCGACCGATCCGACAAAAAGCAGACGTCGTGTCATAGCTCTAGCTCTCCCAGGGGGCATGTTGGCGATCGGCGATGTCGAGCGAATCCCGACAGGACCATACCAGACTTGAGCAGATCTTGCCCACGAAGGTCGCCCAACCTCGGAGTCGGACGACTCCGAAGGGAAGATCTCCCCAAAGGCAAGTCCCGCAGACGGCACACGCTCGAGTTCGAACTCTGGGCAGCACGGCAGGTTAGCGGCAGGGCTGGACAAGCGCCGATGTGCGGACGGTCTTGCCATCAACCGCAACATGCTGACCCTGTGAGGGTGAACTGAGGCAGCACGGCGTTGCAGGGCAGCGGCATGGTAGTGTTTGCGCGGCATGGTGGTCCGTCCTCTGCGATCGGTGAGGCCGCGCTGCCCCTTGCGC
The DNA here is from genome assembly GCA_020851075.1 of Planctomycetota bacterium. GTDB lineage: Bacteria > Planctomycetota > UBA1135 > UBA1135 > UBA2386 > JADZDL01. The sequence continues at coordinate 15,658 of JADZDL010000069.1, forward strand.
CGCATGCCTCAGGATCCGACGGCGGCTTCGAGCGCTGTGATCGCCTTCCGCACCGCCTCCCGCATTCGTTCGACCTCAGCGTTCCCATGCGCCTGGATCTTGGCGACCACATCCTGGATCAACGCGTTGGCGTCCAGCGGGGTTTCTGTGCCCCGGACTCGCCTCGCCACGCGTTCTCGGGCCGGAGCTGGATTGAGCCCGGCAGGGGCTACCACAGGGGCCGTGGCGTTCTCCTGATCAAGCAACCGCTTCGCCGCGTTGACCGAAGCCGCCGTGACCCGAATGCCCTGCTGACTCGCCAGGGTCTTCAGGTCGTCGATTGCGATGTCTGGGTTGTCCTGCAGCGCCGCGATGGCGAACAAGATCGAGTCCTTGGCGTTCGGGAAGCGGCTCTTCTGCGCGGCGAGGTTCTCGGCCCAGGGGTTGTTCTCGGTCGGGGTGGTGATGGGTGCGGTCGCAGTCATGTCGGTCTCCGTGGATGTTGCCCGGGTGGGATCCCGCGCCAGGCTCGTGCCTGGGCGTTCCGGTGGGCGACCGACATGTGCCCTCAGGTCGGGGAACACATCAAGGCGAAGCTCGGGAACGACCGCGTGGTTTCCTGCGCCCGCGCACCCCGGGACGCAGCAACAGGTGGTCCGTGGGGCCGCCGTCCGGCGCATCGCCGCCTTGGTCTCCGGGCCCGCGAACGGGCCTAGCCAACCCGAGTGTGCAATAGGCCGGTCAGGTTCGTGGTCCGTGGCCTAAGGCTGCGGCTGATCGAAGCCGCGATCCCCACCAGCCAGGCCGGCATGTCGAGGCCCGCAGGATGCCCGTCGCGACGCGATCGCCCTAGCCGCCCCACTCCCGACGCGGGTGACGTTCGTGCGTCTGGGCGGCTCCAGGGGCCATCAGACGCGGCCTGCTGCCGCCACGTCATCGACCGTCCAGCAACCGCGCCAGATCGACGCAAACGTCACGCGGCAAAGGCGTTCCCGTAGCCAGGGCTCGGCGGATCAACGCCGCGAGTTCAGCATCCGGCGCCACCGTACTGGCACTGGTACTGTTGTCGCCGGGGGTGCTATCGCTATCTCGCGTCCTCACGGTCACTTGCGACTTCGCGCTTGCAGGTTCGAGTCCTGCAGGGCCTACAATTTCGCAAATCGCTTGGGGCTCCGGCCCCAGGCGGTCACCT
>JADZDL010000070.1 GCA_020851075.1 Planctomycetota bacterium
GCGCGCAGTGGCGAGTTTGTGGTTCGTTTCGCACAAGAGCTTGGTCGCAACCAACCCACGAAACTCGGCAGGCCAAGTGTGGCCCAATCCTGTGCCATTGCGCTCGGCCTGCTGACAAAGCCGACCGATGCAACGACGGTGAAAGAGCTCGCAACGGCAGCGGCCGGGCACCCAGATCAGAACGCCAGGATGTTCGCCTGCCTGGCCCTCGGCGAGATCGGCGGAACTGAAGCAAGGTCCACGTTGCTGGATCTGCTGGTGCAACCAAAGGATCCGTATCAGGTCTACGCTCGCGAGTGGGCCGCGATGGCGCTTGGCATCTCGGTGCGAAAAGAGCGCCCAACTGCGCAAGAACAAGAAGCCATCGACAGGGCCTTCCTGGCAGCGGCACAGGGCCCGACGCGGTCAGGCCTACTGGTTGCGGCGGGCATGGCTCGCGCTGAGGCAACGGTCGCGACGCTCTGGGAACGGAACCATTCACCCTCAAATGAGGAGGCCGCCGTGGCCTACTGTCAGGCACTGCAATTGCTGGAGAAAGGCGGGGCATTGAAGCCATTGCGTGCCCTATTCGAAGCGAGCCAACGGCGTTGTGAGCAGCGAGCTGCGGCTGCCAGGGCAATGGCGTCTCTTGGCGAGGAGGGCCTTGCCACCGAACTGATCCACACTGCACTTTCGACTCAGTCGATAGCGCACCAGTCCGCAAACCTGATGGCGGCGGCGGACCTGGTGGCCGAGCCTGAAGTCGAAGCCTTGTTGCAAGCCTTCGCGGACCTCAGCCACAAGCCCCTCCTGCGCGCATTCCTGGCGGTGGACCTGGGTATGGTCGCGCGTCGATCCCCCGGTTCGTGGTCCTTACCACTCAGCGTGCACATCAACCATTTGGCGGCGCCACCGACCCTGAGCAGAGACCACGCGGGCGTACTCGACCTACTCTGATCGGATGCACGCCAACACTGCACCAACTCAGTCGCGCCCGGTCTCGATCGTTTCCTTCAGCCAACCACGAGCAAAGGCCCAAGCCCGCTTGACGGTGGCAGTGGACACTTCGAGCGCCGCGGCGGTGTCTTCGACGCTGAGCCCAGCGAAGTAGCGCAGGCGCACCACGGCCGCCGCATCAGGATCCACCGCGCGCAACCGCTCGATCGCCTCGTCGAGCACCAGGAACCCCGCTGATTCGACTTCCGAACTCGGATCGGGCAGTCCGGCAAGGTCCATTGCCGCGCGGCGCGCTTCCGGCCCACCACGACGCCCCGCCGCCTTCGCGCGCGCATGGTCGATGAGCACACGGCGCATGGCCTCCGCGGCGGCAGCATAGAAATGCGCGCGATTGCGCCAGGGCACGTCGCGGGGCCCAACCAGCTTCAGGAACGCCTCGTGCACGAGCGCCGTAGCCTGCAGCGTGTGATCCGCACGTTCGCTGCGCAACTGGCGCTGCGCGGCCGCTCGCAACTGGTCGTAGACCAATGGCAACAATCGCTCGGCGCGATCCGTCGCGTTGAGCTCTTCGTTCTGGAGAATCGAAACGGTGGGCGAATCCGATTCGGCGGGCATGCGCCAATCCTAGCCGACGCGCGCAATCCTAAGTCCGGAAAGGGACTCGTGCTGCGGGAGGGCAACGTGGGAACCGCTTCGCCGGACCTTGGCCCAGTTACTCTCGTACATAGACGCACTATCGCAAAGACCCCATACCAACGGAGCCCTGTCATGCCTGCCCTCAGTCGCACTCCATATGCTGCGTCCCTGATCCTATTGGCCAGCGGCGCTTTACGAGCGCAACTCGACTACGCGCCGGTCGGCCCGGAAGTCGTGCTCAACACGAACTTCACGCAGATCCAGCCCACGCAGGGCCCACCCATCAACGTCGTGGGCGGCGTCTTCGTGTTCCGCAACGTGACCATCAACCAGGGCGTGCGCGTGCGCGGCGTCGGCACCAACCCGATGATCTGGCTCGTGACGGGCAACTTCATCGTGAACGGCGAGTTGTCGGTGGACGGCGGCGACGGCGCGCAGGTCTGGACGCTCAATTCTGCCAACTTCCCGGTCCTTGGCGGCATCGGCGGCGCGGGCGGCGGCAACGGCGGTGCGGGTACCCCGAGCGCGTTCCAGCGCGACCAGCAAGGCCAAGATGGATTTGGGCCATTCGGCGCACTCAACGTCGGCGGCGGAGGCGGCCTGCTGGCGTGCATCACGGGCCTCGGTCGCGGCTCCGGCGGCGGCGGGGGTGCGTTCGCGACGGCGGGCGACCCCTTCTACCCAACGCTGGGTGGCCCCGGGACGTCGTTCCAACAACAGGTCGGCATCGGCGGTCAGGGCGGTGATGGCCCCAGCGGTTCTCCTGGACGCGCCATACTCGCCGGCGGTCGCGCCGGTCTCATCCCGTTCCTCGACAGCAACGCCGGCAACGATTTCTTCGGCGCAGCTTACGATTTCGCATCGGGCCGGGTCATCCAAGGCGAACTGCAGACGCTGACTGGAGGTCAAGGTGGTGGCGGCGGCGGTGACCTGTCCCACAACTTCAGCTGCTCCCTGGTCGATCCACAGTTTGCGAACGATGCGTCCGGCGGCGGTGGCGGTGGCGGCGGCGGCTGCCTCGTGATCGCAGCTCACGGCGCGATCGTGGTCGGCCCCAGCGGCCGCGTGACGGCCAACGGCGGCAATGGCGGCGGCGGGGAACAAGCCGGCTCATGCAACAAGGGCGGCGGCGGCGGTGGTGGCTCGGGTGGCATGCTCGTTCTCGCCAGTGCGACCGCGATCGGGCTGTTTGTGAAGGGCGAGACCTACACCAACAACGACTACGACTTCGTGCTCTCGGCGGATGGTGGCGTTTGTACCACGGGCAGCTTCGGTCAGCCCGTCGTCGCCGGTAAGTACCCACCCAATGGCCAGAGCGTTCCGCCAACCTTTGGTACCAACTATGACTCCGCACCACTCGGCGGTTTTGGCGGCATGGGTGTCATCCAGTTGATCACACCCTTTGGCAACAATGCCGACGGCACCAATACGCGACTCGACGACGGCATCTTGCTCGTGCGCAACGGCAACCTGCTGTTTGGCGCC
>JADZDL010000071.1 GCA_020851075.1 Planctomycetota bacterium
AGCCATCGAGCGGATCGTCTCCCCGAGCGCGTCGTCCCCTTCGAGGCGGTGGTGGTGGTCGACGATGAGAACCTCGAAGCGCTCCGGAGTCGCCGCCAGGAACGAGCGCGCCGAGGCGCCATCCGCGCACGCGAACACGGCTCGCCCCGTGGCCTTGAGTTCGCTCGCGAGCATGGCCCGCACGGACGGATCCGCTTCGAGCACCAAGGCGCCGCCGTAGCGGTGTTTTGGGGCCGTGACGGGGGCTGGCGATTGGACCGAGGGCTCAGCCGGGGGGCCTTCCACGGCGGTGCTGGGGGCCACTTTGCTCGGAGCGGCCTCGTTGCGGGCCTCGACTTGTGCGCTCGTCCAGACCAGGGCGGGCAAGCGAACCACTGCACACGCCGAACGTCCCGGCAGGTGGGAAAAGGTCACTTCGCCGCCCTGGCTGCGCAGCAAGTTGGCGGCGGCCTCGTGCTCGATCGAAAAACCAGCGTCACTGCCAGGGTCGGTGCGACCACTGGTTCGTTCGACGACCCACTCGAGGCCTAGTTCGAGTTCGAGGACTGGCGTTGCTTCCGCAAAACACTGTTCCGCCGTGATGGAAAGACGCGTCGCGCCACGCTCGGCACGCAGCAGCGCGGCACAGAGGAACAACAGGGCTTCGCGAACGACGTCCCGATTGGCCGCGAGTCTGGGCAGGATGGGCGGCGGATCCCAGCGCACCTCGAGGCCGAGTTGCATGTGCTGCAGCTCGTCGCTGAGGCTGATGACGAGTTCGCCGATGTCGGTGGAGCCGGACTCGGGGCTGCGGTCCTGGCCGAACGCGACGAGTTTGCGATGCAGGGTGCGGAGCCGGTGGATCGCAACCAGCAGGCCCTCGGCGGCGGCCGGCAGCATGGCCCGGTGCGGGGCGCATTCGATGAGCGCGTGGGCGCGCCCTTCGACGCCCGAAGCCAGCGAGGCCAGTTCTTCGGCGAGGGAGATCGCGAAGGCTCGGGGATCGTGCGGCGGGGTGGCCTGGTTGGCGTGGCCCCGAGCTGGGGCTTGCGGGGCCGCTGGCGACTCCTGCTGGGGAAGCGGCCGGCTGGGATGACTGCCCGGCTGATTGCCGTCTTGGGGCCCGCTAGAGGCCTGCGTTCTACCGCGGGTGCGGAGCAGCACGGTGGCTGCCGCGGTGACGGCAGCGCCAGCAGCGAACCAGGCTAGTTCGATCACGGCGGACTGGGCGGAGGCTTCGAGAGGAGGAGAGCCGCGCCAACCTAGCGCGATCCAGCGTGCGTGTCGAGTAGACTCGCAAGGCCCACTCTGCCCATGACCAAGTCGTCCCCCGTCGCTTCCCCCGTCGTTGCGCCCGCCGCGAGTCCTCGCATCAAGGTTGGCGTGTTTTCCGGCTACGACCCACGTCCGTGGGTCATGCGCGATTGCGCCGAGCAGGACATCAAGGTCCTCGAAGGGCTCATCGCGTCGATTGAGGCGAGTGGCAAGTACGAAGTCGTGTATCCCGGGCGCACGAGGAAGGGCTGGGACAAGCTCTGTTACACCTCCGAACTCTGCGAGCAGTACGCAGCCGCTTTCGACAAGGCCAAGGTCGACGCACTCGTCAACGTGCACCAGACGTGGACGTTCCCGCAGACGAGCCAGAAGGTCATCAGTTCGTTCGCGCAGAAGCTGAAGGCGCGCGACGCGACGGCGAAACCGCGCCTCGTGATGGTGTCGATCCAGGACACCACGGTGCCGGGCATGGTCTCCGGCATGGCGACGGGTGGTGCGTTCAACCAGAACGGCGAAGCATTCACGCACGTCTACGGTGACTTCGAGAGTGCGGAGACGATCCGCGATCTCGAATGCGCGCTCGACCTGTTTGCGCGGCGCGCGGCTGCCGAGAAGACGGCGCGCAAGGTCGTGGATGGCCTGCACAAGCTGCACGCGATCGAATTCGGCTCGTTCTCGCTGCAGATGCCGACGACGCGCATCGACCAGGAAGAGCTCACCAAACGCTGGGGCATCACGAGCGAGAGCCTTGACCAGCAGGTGTTTCTGGATCGCGCCTTCCTGATGTTTGAATGGGAAGGTCAGCCGGGTTTGTCGGGGATCAACAAGATCCTCGACAAGCGCGTCGCGCAGTCCTGCGAGAAGAACTACGACGCCGATCCAAAGAAGTTTGGCATCATCAAAGGGCGCGTGGTTACGCGCGAGAAGTACGCGCTGCAGGTAGCGATGTACTTTGCGACGTTTGATATCGCGCGCGAGAAGGGTGCCGGCGCGGTGACGATCAAGTGCCAGGATGAATGCAGCGGCAAGTATGCGACATGCTGCATGGCGACGTCGTTCCTCGGCAATGACCGCGATCCGCTCGGCAACCTGAAGCCGATGATCCCGACCAGTTGTGAGACCGACCTGCCGACGATGTACTCACAGTATCTATTGAAAGAACTGTCGGGCAAGCCGGCGGGTTTTGGTGACTTCCGTTATGTGAAGACCGACAAGAAGGGCGAGACGCTGCTCGCCATCGTCAATTGCGGCCAGCACCCCGTCTACTACGCGGGTCACGAGAACGACTCGCCAGAGGACAAGTTTGCGCAGGTCGAGTATCCGGGGCAGGAGCACTTCTACGCGGCGGGCGGTGCGGCGGTTCGTATGCGCACCGCGAAGGATCAGGACATCACCGTGGCGCGCCTCGGGGTCGAGAACGGGCGGTTGTACCTCGTCGCGACCTTGCTGCGCACGACCGCGGTCGCCCCAAAGCGCCACGAGGCCTACAACCCGAGCTGGCCGATCATCGAAGGCAAGGTCCCCGTCAGCGACAAGGTGCTCGGCAAGCGTTGGCCGTCGAATCACCTGGGCTTCGTGTATGGGGACCACATCGCGGCGCTGATCGAGTTGGCGGAGCGCATGGGCATCGGCTACTGGATCTGGGATCGCGATGGCGCGGAGTACTGGAAGCCGAGCTAGTGTGATGCGCCAGAGGTCTGGGGCATTCTGCGCGGCTGCTCACGACGCTCCCAGCGTTGCTGCGCATCTCGCGGTTCTCGCGTTGGCCGTTGGATCAGCCGCTGCGCAGGCGAAGGTTGTGTCTGAGCCTGCCGTGGAGCCCACGTTCCTGCAGCGTACGCAAGAAACAGACGGGCATTGGTCGGCGGCGCGGTTTGGTGGCAAGGCCGAGGCCGACCTGCGCGTGAACGCGCTCCTGATGCTGGCCCTGCTCGCGGATGGCAGCACGTCGCGCAATGGTCCGTTCCGGCCGCAGGTTCGCCAGTGTCGGGCCTGGTTGCTGAAGCAGCAGGATGGCAACGGCAATCTGCAGTTGCGGGCGGACCCGGACTGGTTGTTGGATCACGCAATTGCATGTTATGCGCTGGCAGAGGACTTCCGCCTCGCGAAGCGCGCCAAGGGGTATGGCGTCGAGGTGGTCGTGAAGGTGCTCGGTGCGTTGCGCGCGCGGCTTGAGATTGCGCGCCCGGCACCCTCCGCGGAACTTCGTCTTTGGACGACCCTGTGTGCGCAGTCGCTGCACGCGAGTGGAAAGGACCGAGCTCTTGAGGAGGCCGCAGCGGCGGCGGTGTCTGCCCTTCGTGGTGCCGCGACCGAGCTTGAAACGACCCTTTCGAAGCTCCCGGCGGCCGACGCGGTCTCCGCGCGCGATCGTGCCGCGGTGTTGCTGCTTGCCGAGCTCCGCAGGCCGGTGGCGACCGGCGCTATGCCTGCGGAGCGGCCGATGGAGAGCGTGGACGCGGCCTTGGCCGAATGGCCAGAGCAGGCGCTCGAGGATCCGTTGCTCACGTTCTATGTGGCGCTTTCGCACTGGCTGCGCGGGGGAGCGGAGTGGAAGGCAATCGGGCCGCGGCTCGGGCAGGAGGTCCAGAAGGCGCTGCGGGCGCGTGGCCCGGAGGTCAATGGCGAGCAGCTTGGCGGCACCTGGGATCCGCAGGGTGAGTTTGGTGCGCGGAACGGGCGGTTTGGCACACACGCGGGCGGCCTGCTGTTGAGCACCGTCTACTACCGGTATTGCCGTCTGCACGTTGCTGCTGGCGGCGAATGACCGTCCCCTGTCCGCTCGCACAGCAAGTGGTACGCCCGGCAGGAGTTGAACCTGCAACCCTCAGATCCGAAGTCTGATGCTCTATCCAATTGAGCTACGGGCGCGTGGTCCGGCAACTCTACTCACCGGGCCCATCGCTCTGCAATCGTTCGCGGCGGTCTCCTCGCCCGGCCACGCGCGCCCACCCGAATAGCGCCAACAGGTGGCCGTGCTCACCCGTAGCATGCGCCCATGACCGCCCCCACGCGTCGTACGTTCCTCGCCTCCCTGGCCGCCGCAGGAGCGGTGGCACCCCTGGCCGCGCACGCAGAGCGCCTGCTGCCGCGTCGTACCAAGGCACCGCAGAGCATCCTGGTCCTGGGTGGCACGGGTTTCCTTGGCCCGCACTTCGTTCGCGCGGCCCTGGCCAACGGGCACAAGGTGACGCTGTTCAATCGCGGCAAGACCAACCCGGGGTTGTTCAAGGACCTCGAGCAGCTGCACGGCGATCGTGAGAAGGGCGACCTCGAGGCGCTGAAGGGCAAGGCCTTCGATGCGGTGGTCGACACGTCGGGCTATGTGCCGGCCCACGTCGAGGCGACGGCGAAGCTGTTTGCCGAGAACTGCAAGCACTATCAGTTCATCAGCACCATTTCTGTGTATGGCAGTTTCGGGGACCGTCCGGACTCGATCGACGAGAGTACCGAGACGAGTTCGGTCGACGACGACAAGGTGCAGAAGGTGAACCTCATCAAAGAGGCGATGCCGTTCTACGGGCCGCTCAAGGCCCGTTGCGAAGCTGCGGCCGAAGCGGGCATGCCGGGCCGGGTTTCGACGATTCGTCCCGGCCTCATCGTCGGGCCTGGCGATACCAGTGATCGTTTTACGTGGTGGCCCGTGCGCATCGACAAGGGCGGCGAAGTGCTGTGCCCTGGCGACCAGGATGGGCACGTGCAGTTTGTGGATGTGCGCGACCTTGCCGATTGGATGCTGCACTGCATCGAGCAGAATGTGACCGGTGTCTACAACGCAACCGGGTTTCACGGTCGTGTCTCGATGGCGGAGTTGCTTGGGGCTTGTAAGTGCAACACGAGCACGCCGGTGACCTTGACCTGGGCGAGCGAAGAGTTCCTGCAGGAAAACAAGGTGCAGCCTTACATGCAGATGCCGTGTTGGATTCCGCGCGAAGGGCGCAGTGTCATCCAGACCGAGAAGGCGCAGCAGAAGGGTCTGAAGTTCCGGCCGATCGCGGACACGATTCGCGACACGCTGCAGTGGGCAAAGACGGAGCGCGGCGACAAGCCGTTTGCGCGCACTGGGCTCAAGCCCGAGCGAGAGGCGGAATTGCTCGCGAAGTGGAAGGAGCTGCAGAAGGCCGCCGCGACGAAGGCCCGGTAACACGATGCACGCTTCTACTCGTTGGTTGGTTGGCGCCGCGTTGGCCCTCGTTTCGGCTGCGCGTGCGCAGGACGAGCTTGGCCTCGGCAAGATGTGGACGTTTGAGCGGCCGCCGCTCGCGTATCTCGAACGCGAATATGGCTTCAAGCCAACCGAGCAGTGGTGGAACACGGTTCGCCTCGCTTCGCTGCGTTTTGGCCGCGGGTGCTCGGCTTCGTTTGTTTCGCCGCAGGGTCTGATCCTCACCAATCATCACTGTGTGCGCGATGCGATCAGCAAGGTGCAAGGGGACAACGATTGGGTGCGTGATGGGTATGTGGCAGGCGAACAACGTGATGAAGTACGTCTGCCCGGATTGACCGTGCAGCAACTGGTGAAGACGGCGGATGTGTCGGCGCGGGTGATGGCCGGCATTGCCGACGATGCCTCTGCTGAAGAGGCGGAGCGCCTGCGCGCGAAGAACCGGGATCGCATCCTGGCGGAGGCCGCGGCCGAGGATCCCCAGTTGCAGCCGCAACTCGTGAAACTGTTCCAGGGTGGTGTCTGGCAGCTCTACCAGTATCGCGTGTTTGACGATGTGCGCCTCGTCATGGCGCCGCACCTGCAGACTTCGCACTTTGGTGGCGATCCGGACAACTTCGTGTATCCGCGGTACGCGATCGACTTCTCGTTCTGTCGCGCCTACGTGGACGGCAAACCAGCGGATACCGCAGCGTTTCACTTTCCTTGGAGTGACGGTCCCGAAGAGGGCCAGCTGGTGTTCTTGACCGGCAATCCGGGCGGCACGCAGCGCCTGTTGACGAAGGCGCAGCTCGAATACCAGCGCGACGCGCGGTATCCGCGCATGCGGGAGTTGTTTGACAATCGCATCGAGATCCTCCGGAAGTTCAGTGCCGAGGGGGCGCAAATGGAGAAGCGCCTGCGCACGACCATTCTGGGGCTCGAGAATGGCCAGAAGCTGTATCGCGGCGAGCATGCCGCATTGCTGGACCCGAGCTTCATGGCCCGCAAGGAGTCCGCCGAGCAGGCGTTCCGGGCGCGCGTGGCAGCGAGTGGGCGAGCTGACGAAGTGGTGCTCTGGGATCGCATCGCAGCACTCATGGAGCGGAAGAAGGCGCTCGAGGCGCCGCTCAACTTCCACACTGCTGGCGGGCTGCCGTTGCTCCTGCGCGCGCTAGCCGTGCTCGAGTTTGGCGAAACCGGAGCTGCCGATGTGGCGCAGCGAGCCCGCACGATCGATTGTGCCGACGATCCCGTGCAGCTTGCGTTCTTTGCGGACCATCTGGAGCGCGCGCGGCGGTGGCTGCCGGTCGGTGATCCTTATCTGGAAGCGTTGTTCTCGGGACGCGAGCCCGCTGCCGCTGCCCAACGGCTGACGCACGAGAGCAAGCTTGCCGACGCTGGTTTCCTTGGCAGCCTGCTGGATGGCGGGCGCGCGGTGATCCAGGCAAGCCGCGATCCTGCGTTGGTGTGCGCGCGCGCGATCGCGCCGTTGCTGGCCAGGCACGCGGCGGAGCAGGCGGCGATTGAAGCCGCGGAAGCGCAGTTGGGCGCCCAACTCGCCAAGCTGCTGTTTGCGATCTACGGCAACGATGTCACACCCGATGCGACGTTCACGCTGCGCATCAGCGACGGTCGTGTCGCCGGCTATTCCTACAACGGCACCCTGGCACCTTGGCGAACGGTGTTCCATGGCCTGTTTGCGCGCCACGCCGAGTTTGACGGGCGGCATCCGTTTGACCTGCCGGAGCCGTGGCTGCTGGCCAAGGACCGCATCGACATGCAGACCCCGGTCGACTTCGTGTGCTCGGTCGATAGCACGGGCGGCAACTCGGGAAGCCCGGTCATCAACGAGAACGCGCAGCTCGTCGGGTTGCTGTTGGATGGCAACATCGAGTCGCTCGGCAATGAGTTTCTCTATGGCGAGCGCGTCGAGCGCAGCGTCTGCGTGCATCCGCAGGCGATCATCGAAGCGCTGCGCAAGGTCTACCGCGCGCCGCGACTGCTTCGCGAACTGGCGCGGTAGAAACGCGTCTCAGTTGCCGGTGACTTGCGACACACCGCCGACATAGAGCGGCGCGGCTTCCACGGTCGGCATTTCGCCGATCGCCGGATCCGTGTAAGGCGCCGCGGTCGGGGCCGTGATCGCCGAATCGAGATCGAAGCCCTGGGCCGTGTAGACGGTGTTCGGGCTACCGACCTCGACCATGCGCTGCTCCCCTTCGAGCTGCTTGATCTTGTAGCTCGTGCCGCCACTCGTGACGACCGTGCCAGACGGTATGTTGAGCAGCGAGTACCAGCGGCCATCTTCGCTGCTCTGGGCGAACGGGATGCCGCCGAGGTTGCTGCCGTCCCATTCGAGGAAGAACGTGCGGCCATCGAATGGCGAACCGGACTCGTCGTGCACGTAGGTGAAGCGCGTGGGCGGGTCGAAGTTCACGAAGGCGCCGTTGCTGTCCTTCAGCGAGAGCAGCTGGTTCCACGTGTTGGTACCGATGCCCCACTGGTAGGTGGTCGTCTGGTTCGGAACATCGTTGAGCGACGACAGAGCAGCCGGGAACAGCGGGCCGCAATCGAGGCCGAACATGCCGGGACCCGAGGTCACCGTCACACCGTTCGCGACGTTCACATCGGTGCCGCCGAGCTTCAGCATCAGGGTCGTGTGATCAAACACATATGTCTGGTTGCCGGACGAGACGCTCGAGGCATCCGGAAGGTACGGCGAGTCGCCGCCTTGGAAGTTCGCTTCGGTGCTGCTGATGGCGGCGCGCAGCATGTGCGAGTAACCATAGAGCGTGAGGTCGCCACCCGAGAGTTCTGCCGAGTCGGCGTTGAGCACGGTCGACGACCACACGAATGCCGCGGCAGAACCATTGAGCGTAGCTGGCCACGCACACTCGACGCTGCCGCGGGCCTGGCTCCAGAAGTGGACCCACTGGCCCGTCGTGAACGAACTCGCAATGCTGACCGGGGTGTTCTCGGGCGTCCAATCACCGCCTGAGCGGGTGGCGATCCGCACGAAGTCGCTACCCGTGAACTTGACCTTCGCTTCGCCGCCGGCGGACGGGTCGAAGTAAGACATCTCTTCGTCCTCGATATCCGCAAACGTGATCGACGCGCGGGTGCGCTTCTCGAGTTTGCCAGGGACCTTGACCAACGTGTACGGCGTGGTCGTGTTGCTGCTGAAGCTGCGGCGATAGAGCGTCATGCCATCGGTCAGGGTGACGCTGTCAGGGAACCAGATGCCGTAGTAGCCCGCCCAACCCTGGTGTCCGCTCGCATCCTCGATCGGGAAGCCCGACAGCTGGTCGATGCGGGCTTCAGTCGTGGCGTTGTAGACGCCATAACGATGCACCGTCGTGTTGTAGTCGTTGCGATCGAGCACGGTCAGGGTGCTGGAGCCCTCGTCGCGGCGCGCCAGGTAGTCCGAGTTGAACTGGAGCTGGTACTCACCTTGGTCCGTGTAGAGAGTTCCACTCTGGTTCTCGGCGCGCTTGGTTTCGGAATAGGCGCGACCCGTCTGCGCCGTCATGTCGCCGATCACGTGAACGCGTTCGCGCGAAGCGTTCTCGCCAATGCCGAGCGTGCCATCCGGGTCGCCCTTGCCGTTGTAGAACAGCAGTTCGGTCTGGCCGTCCGTGCGCGCCACGGTCTGCAGGTAGCCTTCGAAGGCCGTGTCGGTGCTTGTCGCGGCTTCGCTGGCTGCGAGCGCCTTGAAGTTCAGGGAGAACTGGCCGAGCGGCTGGTCGGTCGTCGGTTCTTCGGTCACCGACAACCGCCCGTAGATGATCTGGGCGTTGCCGTCGTCTTCGCTCTTGATCCAGAACGTGACGATCTGCGGTGAGCTGTTATCAGCGCGGGTCGAGTTGACAACCCATTCTTCGTAGACGGGGCCACTCTGGCCACGTTCGCCGCCGCCGCGATCTTCGTTGGAGACGAGGGCACGGTAGGCGCCCTGGTTCGTCTGCTCCCAGTAGTTGGTCTCGTGCAGGTAGCCGAGGATCATGTTGACCGTGTCGAGCGCCTGCATCGAGTTGTCGCG
>JADZDL010000072.1 GCA_020851075.1 Planctomycetota bacterium
CCTCCGCATCCCCGCGTCCCACGGCAATCTGCGCGCTCGTGAGGCGAGCCCGCGCGAGCCAGACGCGCTCCTCGTCCCCGGCGGCGGCCGCTGCGGCCAGCGCATCGAGTTCGGGAATCGCCTCGCCAAGCAAGGCCGCGGCCGCCTTCGCATCGCCGAGATGCGAGAGCACGCCGGCACATTCGACTTTCGTGATCGCGACCTCGCGCCGCACCTCGGGGGTCACGCCGGCCCGCGCGAGGAAACCGCGATGGAACGCAAGCGCGCGCAGCAGCAGTCCGCGCCGCACGGGCTCGAGCCACGGCACATCGGCGAGGTGTGTCGTGCCGAGCTCCACCAGTTCGCCAACGGCATCGCGCGCCGCGGCAAAGTCCTGCACTGCCCGCGCGCGAGCCTCTTCGGCCTCGTGGGCGCGTCGCTGCGCGATACTGGCAAACCCGACGTTCAACGCCACGGCCACGACGAGCAGCACGAGAACGGCCGAAGCGAGCGGATTACGACGGCTCCACAGGTGCAGGCGCCGCGCCACACTGACCGGCCGGGCGAGGATCGGCTGGGCCATGCGCGCGCGCCGCAGGTCGTCGGCAAACTCGAGTGCGGTCGCATAACGGCGCACGGGCTCCGGGTCCATGGCCACCGCCAGCACGATGCTGAGGTCGCGCGACACCGCCGGCACATGCTTGCGCACATTGTCCGCGCGCCGCATGAGGATGTCGCGGAACAGCGCTTCGCGCGTGCGCCCTTCGAAGGGCTGCCGCAACGCCAGCAGTTCGTAGAGCGTGACGCCGAGCGAATACACGTCCGTCGTACGATCGACGCGCCGACCGCGCGGCTCGATCTGCTCCGGCGACATGTAGGCTGGCGTCCCGATCGGTTGCCCGGACAGCGTGAGACCCGCATCGGACTGTTCGTCGCGCACGAGCCCGAAGTCCAACAACACGGCCTGCCCCTCCGGCGTGACCATGATGTTGCCGGGTTTCACGTCGCGGTGCACGAAGCCGGCTTCGTGCGCCACATGCAAGGCGCGCGCGACCTGCTCGACGATCGCCACGGCAGCGCGCACCGCCCCACCGACGCCGAAGGCACCAGAACTCGTCGCATACCCCGCTTCCGAACTCGCTTCATTCGGCAATACGAGTGGTCCACCGGCCTCCCGCGCGGTCGCAATGCGCTGGGCCAGCGTCGCGCCGGGCACGTAGCGCATGGTCAAGAACGGCGTGCCCTCGACCTCGCCAAGGTCGAGCGCCTGGCAGATGCCGGGATGGTCGAGCCGGAACGCGGCCGCCCCTTCGCGCCGCAAGCGTTCGCGCGCCTGGGCCGAGAACGCGCCGCGGTCGAGCACGACCTTCAGCGCGACGAGCCGCTCCTGATCCCCGCGTCGCTGCCGCGCAAGGTAGACGATGCCCATGCCGCCGCGGCCGAGTTCGCGCACGAGTTCATACTCGCCAAACTGCTGCCGACGTGCGGGCCCCTTGCCATCGTGCTGTCCATGACCCGCCCCGTGGTTGGGCGCGGCGTTCGGCCCATCGTTGGGCCCGTCGTCTGGCGCCAGCGCCGCGAGCCGCTGGAACAGTGCATACCGCGCGCGCAGTTCGTTGGCGTGGTCTGGATGCTGCGCGAGCAACGCTCCAAACGCGGCCTCCTGCTCTGCCCCTGGCAGCGCAACCACCTCGTCGAGCAATTGCTCAACGCGGTCGCGATCGGCAGCGGGGTCTCGGTCCTGGCTCACGGTAGGCTTCTCGCAGGCGAGGATACGCGCAGTCGCAGTTCGGGCGAGCCCTTCAGAAGGGGGCTTGTTCAGGACTGCGGCGGCAAGGGTAAACGAACAGACTCACGAACGTCGTTTGGCCAGGCAATCGGCTGCAGAGTCGCCGCATCGACGTACTGGACCTTGTCGTCCCGCCAGACGACGAGCGGCAGGCCCAGCAGACGGTTGCGCTGCCGCAGCGCATCCGCCGCACGCTCGACGGCGGCGGCTACAGCATTTGCCTCATTGCGCGGGTCGTTCATGGTGTTCCTTTCAGGATTCGACGCACGATCGCAGGGTCGCGCTCGACAAGGGCTTCACGGGGTCCGCTAGCTACAAGCCTTGGGGGCATGCTGCCACTGTCAAACAACCATAGCTCATCCGCCAGCGACTGGAATGCCCGGCGCAGGTTGGTGAGTCCTCTCTCGTGGCGTCGACGAACGACATCCTCCGGCACATGATGGCCCCCATCTGCCGTACGCTGGCGCACCCGAGCAATCGCGATCTCCGGAGTCGGCAGCCAAAGGAAGGCTAGCAGCACGGTGTAACCACTCTCCCGCAGCTGCTTCAACCATGGGAGCAGCGAACGAGAAGACAGGTTGGTCTCAAATGCGAAGTCGACGCGAGCCAACGCCAATTCATGGAGTCGCCGCAGCATCACGCGACCGGCGGCGATGGCGACACTCTCGGGATCGAACGCGGCGAGACCGCGGGCGATGGTGTCAGCATTGACGAAGTTGCGCACGCCAAACTGGTCGCACACGAGATCGCGCGACACGGTCGTCTTGCCGGCCCCATTCGGGCCGGCTAACACGACGACGCGCGGCGGTGTCACCCCCGCGCTCACCCCTACTTCACGTCCCAGATCTCACCCTGCATCAGCAGGTCCTTGATCGTTTCCTTCTTCTTGCTCTTGGCGACGGTGACCTGGCCCTGCAGGCCGGTCTCGAAGGCGGGCTTCTCGCGGCGGCGGAACACGCCGATCGGCACCGGGAACTCGGCTTCGCTCATCGTCGCGAGCGCCATGGCCGGGGCCGGCGTCTCCGCCGTCTCATCCCAGACAAACGCCTTGCTGAGGTCCGCGCCGGTCACGATGTAGGGCCGGAAGTTGCCGTCGAACGCGATGCCCTTGTCCTTCTTGGCACCAAACAGCAGCGGCTGGCCGTGTTGCAGGTGCAGCACGCGTTCGTCGCGGACGTCCTTGTCCGTGAAGCCCTTGTAGGCGCCATCGTTGAAGATGTTGCAGTTCTGGTAGATCTCGACGTAGGCCGTGCCGGTGTGCGCCGAGGCCTTGCAGATCGTGTCCTCGAGGTGCGCACCGAGGATGTCGATGCTGCGCGCGAGGAACGTGCCGCCGGCGCCGAGCGCCAGCGCGATTGGCGCAAACGGGTAGTCCACCGAACCGAGCGGCGAGCTCTTGGTGACCTTGCCCTGCTCGCTGCACGGCGAGAACTGGCCCTTGGTCAGCCCGTAGATGCGGTTGTTGAACATCAGGATCTTGAGCCCGACGTTGCGACGCATCGCGTGGATGAAGTGGTTGCCGCCGATCGACATCGCGTCGCCGTCGCCGGTGACGACCCAGACGTCGAGGTTGGGATTGCTGGCCTTCACGCCCGTCGCGATCGCCGGCGCGCGGCCGTGGATCGTGTGGAACCCGTAGGTCTCCATGTAGTACGGGAAGCGCGAGCTGCAGCCGATGCCCGAGATGATCACCGTCTCGTGCAATTGCTTGCCGAGCTTGGCGAACGCACCCTGCACCGCGTTCAGGATCGAGTAGTCCCCGCAACCGGGGCACCACCGCACGTCCTGATCGGTCTTGTAGTCCTTCTTCTGCATGACGGGACGATCAACACTGGTCATTGCTGCACCTCCTTCTGGCTCGCGGACAGACTCTTCGTCAGATAGTCGAGGATCTCGTGGCTCTTGAACGGCTGACCGTTCACCTGGCTGTAGCTCTTCACGTCGATCAAGTACTTGTCGCGCAGGATCGAAGCGAGCTGGCCCTTGTTCATCTCGGGCAATACGACCCGCTTGAAGCCGCGCATGAGGTCACCGAGGTCCTTCGGCAGCGGATTCAGGTGGCGCAGGCAGGCGCAGCTGATCTTGTGGCCTTCCTTCTGCAGGCGCGTCACCGCGGCCGTGATCGCGCCGCGCGTGCTGCCCCAGCCGAGCACGAGCACATCGCCCGTGCGCGGGCCGATCGTCTCGATGGGCGGCAGGTCATTGGCGATATTCGCCACCTTCTGCGCGCGCGTATCGATCATGTGCTGATGGTTGTCGGCGTCGTAGCAGATGTTGCCGGTGATGTCCTGCTTCTCGAGACCGCCGATGCGGTGCACGAGCCCCTTGGTGCCGGGCCTGGCCCACGGCCGCGCCAGCGTCTCGGGGTTGCGCGAGTACGGCATGAACTTCTCGCCGGGTTTGCCTTCGGGCGCGAAGTGGACCGGGATCTCCGGCAGCTTGTCGGGGTCGGGCAGCAGCCACGGCTCGCTGCCGTTGGCGATGTAGCCGTCCGACAGCACGATCACGGGCACCATGTACTTGAGGGCGATGCGCACGGCTTCGTAGCCGACGTCGAACGCATCCGAAGGCGTCGACGCGGCGATCACGCAGACCGGCGATTCGCCATTGCGGCCGTGGATCGACTGCATGAGGTCCGCCTGCTGCGTCTTCGTCGGCATGCCCGTGCTCGGGCCGGCGCGCTGCACGTTGAGGATCACGAGCGGCAGTTCGGCCATGACGGCCAGACCAATCGCTTCGGCCTTCAGCGCCATGCCCGGGCCTGACGTCGACGTGATGCCGAGGCTGCCCGAGTAGGAAGCGCCGATGGCGCTGCAGACCGCGGCGATCTCGTCTTCGGCCTGGAAGGTCACGACGCCCAGGTGCTTGTAACCGCTCAGCTGGTGCAGGATGTCCGACGCCGGCGTGATCGGGTAGGTGCCGAGGAACATCTGCAGGCCCGCTTTGTGGCCGGCGGCGACGACGCCGAGGCTCAGGGCCTGGTTGCCCATGATATTGCGGTAGGTGCCCGGCTTCATCGGGGCCGGCGGCACGCGGTAGGCGGTCTGGAAGATCTCGGTCGTCTCCGCGTAGGCGTGACCGGCCTTCATGACCGCGAGGTTGGCATCGACGATCTCAGGCTTCTTCGCGAACTTCTGCGCGATGTTCTTGATCGTCGGCTCCATGTCGCGATGGAACATCCAGTAGAGGATGCCGAGCGCGAACATGTTCTTGCAGCGGTCCTTGGCCCGGTTGTCGAGCGGCGAGCTGGCGAGCGCTTCCTGCGTGCGCGCCTCGAGGTCGACCTCGATCACGCGCCAGCCGGCGAACGAACCGTCGGTGCGCGGGTCCTTCTCGTACTTGGCCTTCTTGAGGTCGAGCGCGCCAAAGCTCGCCGTATTGAGCAGCAGGATGCCCCCCTTCTTGAGATCCTTGAGGTGGACCTTGAGCGCGGCCGGGTTCATCACCACGAGCACGTCGGGCGCATCCCCCGGCGTGTGGATGTCGAAGCTCGAGAAGCGCAGCTGGAACGCCGAGACGCCCGGCAGCGTGCCCGCGGGGGCGCGGATCTCGGCCGGGAAGTCCGGGAACGTCGCGATGTCGTTCCCCATCAGCGCCGTCGTGCGCGTGAACTGATCCCCGGTCAGCTGCATGCCGTCGCCGGAGTCGCCGGCGAAGCGAATGACCACCTGGTCGAGATCCTGGATGCCCTTTTCGAGCCCGGCTGTCGTGGAGTTGGCGTTGTCCATTAACGGCTTGTGGAAGGGCGAAGACTATAGCGAACGTCGCCCTGCATTCACTACGTACGATGGCCCAGGCCTGGCAGTTCCCATGCCGGCCCTGCTCCCGGCGCCAGAATCCGGTAAGGTCCGCGGCGGTCACGGGTCACTCGGACGACGCCCAATCCCGGGCGCAGCCTTGGAGAACCACGATGCCGAGTTCCGTTTCCTACCTTCACCCCGCCTTGCTGCTGGCCCTTGCCGGCGTCGCCATAGGCCAGACCGCCCAGTCGAATTTCGGCCACGCGCGCGCCCGCGAACTGGCCGAGCTTGGCCGCTTGCCAACCGCGCACGATGTCGTCGTGCGTGACATCGTCAACTACCACCACCACCAGCTGCCCTTGCCGCGGGCCGACCAGGACGTCGCGCTCGACCTGCGTTTTGCCCGGAGCTACGCCGAGACCGAGGGCGAAGTCGTGCTGCAGGTCGGCTATACGACGCGCCCGCAGGGCGATCGCACGTTCGCTCCGCCGTGCACGGTGGCCCTGGTCGTCGACTGCAGCGGGTCGATGCAGGAACGCGGCAAGATGGCGCAGGTGAAAGAAGGCCTGCGCGCGTTCGCGGGGACCTTGCGGCGCGAGGATGAAGTGGCGCTCGTCGCGTTCTCGACCGAGGCGCGGGTGCTGGCGCCTCGCCGCCCGTTTGGCGATGGGCGCTGGCTGCTCGCGTCGATTGAAGAACTGCAGCCATCGGGCAACACCAACCTGCACGCCGGTCTCATGGCGGGCTTGCGCGAGCTGCGCGGCGAAGACGTTGGCAACCGTTCGCAGCGCGTGATCCTGCTCACGGATGGCATCGCCAACACGGGCACCACCGAACCCGCGCAGATCGTCGCCGATACGAAGCCCTTCACGGCGCAGAGGATCGACATCTCGACGATCGGCCTCGGCGAGAACCTCGATGTGCCCCTGCTCGAGGAGATCGCGCGCGGCACGCGCGGCCTGTTCCACTTCGTCGGCGATGGACGCGAAGTGCAGAAGGTGTTCGTGCAGGAGGCAGACAGCCTCCTACTCGCCGCCGCTCGCCGCCCCCACCTCCGCGTGCAATTGCCGCGCGAACTCCGCCCCGAACACGTCTTTCACGAAGGCACAGAGCCCAGCGAGGACCGCGACAACCGCATCGAACTCGACCTGCCCGACCTCAACGCGGGAGCCACCGGCGTCGTGATCGTACGCTGCCGGCTCGCGCCGGGCACCCAAGAGCCCCTCACCGTGCGCGCCGAACTCGCGTTTGGCAGCGCGACCACGCAGCGACCGGAAGTGGTGGCAGCGACGGCGACGCTGCGCGTGCGCGACCAGACCTCGGCGCGCCGTGCTGAGGCCGAAGAGCCCCGCATCGACCTCGACGTGCAGAAGAACTACGCCATCGCCGTGCTCGCGCAGGGCCTCGCCGACATGGCGAAAGCCTGCGACGCCAAACGCTGGGCCGAGGCCGAACGGGCGCTGCGCCTCGCCAAGGAAGACAGCCTGCGGCTGTTTCCGGGCGACGAAGTGGACCTGCGGCGCGTGCGCGAGATCGCCGACGGCCACGCGCGCACCCTGCGCCGCTACGTCGATCGTTTCCGCGATTACTGAGTTCCCACGGATTGCCATCCCGCCTCGGATTCCCTTCCCGCCACCATGCAGATCCGCTGCGCCACCTGCACCCGCACGATCGCCATCGCCCCCACCGGCGAACTGCCGCCGTTATGCCCGCATTGCACGGGCGCCTGCCTGCCGGCCCAACTCGGCCCGTTCGTGCCCGTGCGCCTGATCGCCACGGGCGGCATGGGTGAGGTGTACCTCGCGCGCCACCGCGAACTCGGCACCGAGGTCGCGATCAAACTGCTGCCCGCCATGCCCCTCGAAGCCGCCAGCGCCGTGCGCGAACGCTTCGCGCGCGAAGCCCGGCTCACGGCCAAGGTGCAGCATCCCGGCGTCGTCAAGGTGCTCGCGAGTGATGTCGCCGGTGATCGCCCGTACCTCGTGCTCGAGTTGGTGTTTGGCGAAACGCTGCGCCAACGCCTGGCCCGCGGGCCGATGTCGATTGCCGAAGCCGCGCGCGCGGCGGCCGCCACCGCGGACGTGCTTGCGGCGGCCCACGCCGAAGGGGTTCTGCACCGCGATATCAAGCCCGACAACGTCATGCTCAGCAACGACGGCAGCGTGCGCGTGCTCGATTTTGGCATCGCGCGCGCGATGAGTGATGAGGCGCCGTTGACGCGCACCGGCGAGATCCTCGGCACGCCCGAATACATGGCGCCGGAGCAGCTGCTCTTTGGCCCCGAAGCAACCGACGCGCGCACCGATGTGCATGCCCTCGGCGTGTTGTTGTACGAACTGCTCACGCAGCGTTCACCGGTCCACGGCGCCAACCTGTTCCAGGCGCTGAAACTCGTCGAATCGCTCGTGCCGCCGGCGCCGTCGTCGCTGCGCGCCGAGGTGCCGAAGGCGCTCGACGAAGTGGTGCTGCGCGCGCTGCAAAAGCGGCCCGAGGACCGCACGCCGACGGCGTTCGATTTCGCAAACGCGGTGCGTACGGCGGTGCCGGCAGCAAGGCCCGCGAAGGCCGCGCCACCCGCCGCGCAGAGTCGGTGGCTCTGGTATCTCTTCCTGCCCGTAGCCACGATCGTGGTGTTGGGCACGATCGGGCTACTGCTGCTGAAGCAGGGCATGGAGCGCACGCTCGACCACGTCATGAACGACCCCGAGCTGCGCCAGAGCCTCAAGACCGTGCTCTCCCCCCTGCTCTCGCCCCTGCAGCGCGCCGAGGAAATCGAACACCAGATCGCCAAGGGCCAGTGGATCCAGGCGATGACCGCGGCCGAGCATGCCGACCCGACCACCGGCATGGCGCTCGACTACCCCATCTTCGATGTGTTTGCCCGCACCCAGCTCGCGTGGCCGATCGCGGCCGGCTTGCCGCGCTGGTTTGCCGCCAGTGACGAATCGAGGCGGCGGCGCATCTTCGGCGATGGCCTCGAACCCGCCGGCGGTGCGCTCACCCTGCCCATGGCCTGGACCATGCAGGACGACGCCCAGGCGCGCGAAGAGATGCTCCGCGAACTGCACCAGCCCGACGATGCGCTGGCGACCCTGCTGGCCATTCCCGCGTTGCCGCCCGAACAGCGCGCCGATGCGTTCGGCGCCTATGCACAACGCCTGCCACTCGACGCCCCTGAACACTGGCTCGCGTGCATGCTCGAACGCCATCTGCGCGGGGATGCCGCGGGCAGGACGCAGGCCGCCGAGATGGCGTGGTTGCAGGGTGCGGGAGAACTGGCGGTGCTCATGGAAGCGGGCCTCGCGGTGCTACAGCCCCGCAGCGACGGCCCGACGAGGCCGCGAACAGCCAGCCAGGAAGTCGCCACCAGCCGCCGTCGCACGAGCGCTGCTCTGGCCGGGGAAAGCCCCGCCAGCCACCTGTTCGGGCTACTGTGTGATGCGATGCAACAGCCGGCAGCGAGCTTGGACCTCGGCGCCGCGCGTTCGTTCCCGGTCGCGCAGTATCCCCACGCCCCGAACTGGTTCGTGGCGGCCGCCAGGCAGAGCCCCGACCGCCAGGATAGCCAACGCCGCGAAGCCCTGCTGTTGGTCGCCGTGGCCCTCGGCGCGCGGCCCGACTACACGATTTCACCTTGGCGCGACCTGCCGAACGAAGCCCGCGCAACCCTCGATGCGGAGGCCCAACGTGGCCGCTGAACCCGAGAACGAGGTCGCACTCGTGCAGCGCGCCCAAACTGGCGATTCCGCGGCGTTCTCGGCACTTGCCGACCACCACGGCCCTCGCCTGCTGCGCTTTCTCATCACCATGACGGGCAACGAGTCCACCGCCGAAGACCTGCGCCAGGACGCGCTGCAGCGCGCGTTCACGAAGTTGCCCCAGCTTGCCGAACCGGCGCGTTTTGGCAGCTGGCTGTTGTCGATCGCGTGCAATCGGTGCCGCAACCACCTGCGCGACGAAGTGCAGCGCGCCCACGCGGGCGACGACGTGCTCGCGACGGTGGCAGAAGGTCGACGTTCGGCGCTGAGTTCGATCGTGCGGCGCGAAGATGCCGTGCGGCTCGCGCTGGCCATCGACCGGCTGCCGATCCTGTTGCGCGAGGCGTTTGTGCTGTTTGTTCTCGAGAGCATGCCGTACGCCGAGATCGCCGGGGTGACCGAAGTTGCCGAGGGTACGCTGCAGGTGCGCGTGCACCGCGCCAAAGCCCTCCTGCGCCAGCAGCTGGGTGAGGTCGTCGATACCTGGTGGAGTCGCTGACACCTGGCGACGCGCTCGGAGTGCTCGGCTCGCTGTGGGACGCTTCCCGGACTAGCGTCGCAGAAGCCGACACTGCATCAAGTCGGGTCCGGCCGCGTGCCGAAGAACCGCAGATGCTCTCGATGCGCACCCGCTGGAGCCAATTCGTGGCCCTGCTCGGCCTAAGCCTGCTTGGCCCACGCTTGTGCGCCCAGCACGAAGAACCGCCCACCGCGCACCCGGCCACGAAGGCCCCACCGAAGACCGCGCCGAACGCCACACCCTCGGCTACCGAGCAGAAGCGCGGCAGCCCCGAGGCACCGACCCACGCCCCCCACATCCACCTGCCACCCCAGCTCGCCTTCGCGTTCGTGCGGGCCGGCCACGACGCCTGGCAGGAAGCCACCCGCAAGAGACTGCCGCCGCCCACGCCCGCCGAACGTCCCTCCGGGGCAGGTCGCTACGTCTGCGCCGTCGTCGTCTGCGCCGATCTCGATCGCGAAGTGGCCCCCCTGCTCGGTCTGCGCCGCGAGGATGTTCTCGTGCTCAGCACGCCAGGACCGTTCGTGACCCCGGAGATCGCCGCCAGCCTCGAACGACAGGTCAAGGAACAACGCCTGCCGCTGATCCTCGTGTTGTCGCACGACCGCTGCCCCACCCTTGCCAAACCAGCCCAAGGTGGCCCCAGGGACGTGCTGTCGGCCCGGCGCGACCTCGCCGCCAAGGATGCCGAGCGCCGCCAACTGCCGATCGAGAAGGCGCTCGCCCTGGCCCAACGCGAACTGCTGCTCGCGTCGTCGGAGCGCCTCGCCGCCCACGTCGACGACAACACGCTGCGGGTCATGAGCGCCCAGGTCGAGACCGAAACCGGCGCGATCACGTGGTTCAGCAGGCCCATCGACGAACTGCCGATGCCGCCCGTCAAGTAGACCTATCTGGCTGAGGACGTGGAGAACTGCCAAGGTCTCCACAGGTTGTGCACAAGAATATCCGCGGCGGCCTCTCCCTTCCGCCGGGCGAAGCGCTCCAATCTCGCCACCGGGCGGCCTTCGGAACGTCCGGCCTCGCCACCACGACCCCTCGCCACTGGCGCACCGCCGCGCCTGATCCCCGCATGCGCACTCAGCTTGGCACCTACTGCCAGCAGTTCGACGGCACCCTGCGACCGGTGCTGCTCGATCTCTCGGCCGCCACCGCCGCGATCGATGCCGCAGCCGAAGGAACGCCGGGCAAAGCCCTGCGTGCGCCGCTTGGCGACCTGCAGCACCAGCTGTCGGCCCTCTGCGACAAGGTGAGCGAACAACAAGCCTATGTGCTCATCTTCGGCCCATTGAAGAGCGGCAAGTCGACGCTCATGAACGCCATTGCGGCGGCCTATGTGAGCGAAGTCTCGAGCCTGCCGGCCTATCCGTGCCTTGTCTTCACGAGTGCGGGCAAACGCCGCGAGTATGTGGTGACGACGTATGCGGGGCAGAGCCGCACGTTCGTGGACAGCAAGGAACTGCACCGCCATATCGACCACGCGCATGGCCAGCTGGCCCAGGCGATCCGCACCGCCGAGCAGGGTGGTTCGGTGTTCGACCCGCAGGAGCACTTTCCCGAGGCCATTCGCCGCGTCGACGTGAAGGTGCCCGACAGCGAACTGGCGAGCACCGGCGCGGTGCTGGTCGACACGCCGGGCCTCTACACGCGCATGCGCTTTGGCTACGACCGCATGACGCGCGACTTCCGCAACGCGGCAGCCTGCGCGATCTTCGTCGTGAAGAGCGACACGCTGTTCCTCGAGCAGGTCTTCTCGGAGTTCCAGCAACTGCTCGACCTGTTCAGCCGGATCTTCCTCGTCGTCAACGTCGACTCGCACAAACGCGACGTCTCGCCCGAGGGCAAGCTCGTGCCAAGTCTCGAGCAATCGCAGCCCGAAGCCGTGCTGCGCGCGTTTGAACAGCTCGCGATGAGCGCGCCCTTGCAGCGCGCCGCCGCCGAAGGCCGCGTGAAGATGTACCCCGTGGACCTCATGCACGCGGCGAGCAGCGTGCTGCAGAAGCAGTCGCGCGACCAGCAACCGGAGACGTTCCGCGCGTTCCGCCAGGACCTCAGCGACTACCTCGCGAGCTCCGAATACCTGTCGGCGTTCCTGCGCGACTCGCTGCAGCGCGCACAGACGCTGCTCGGGGAAACGGCCGCCCACTGCAACGGGCACGACGTCCAGCAGCTCGACGCGAGCATCACGGCGCTCGACGAGCAGATCGGCTTCTGCAAGAGCGAACGCCAACGGGTGCAACGCGCGCTGCAACTCGACTGGACCGAAGCGTTCGCGCGCACCCGCCGCGAGATCGAGGCCGAGATCGAACGCTGCGCGCGCGATGCCGGCGCCAAACTCCTGCGCACGCTCGGCGCCTCGATCGACACGTGGTTCCTGAGCAGCCACAGCCTCGATTGGCTCGTGCAGGGCCAATGGACGCCGTTGGTGCGCGACTACCGCGAAGACGTGCATGGCGCAGCGCGGCGCATCTTTGACCAACAGCAGACCCAGATCGACGCCGGACTGGACCTCGCCGACCACCTGCCCGAACTCGTGCGGCGGGCCGGCATCGACTTGCGCGCCATGAAGGCACAGGCCCTCACCGGACTTGGTTCGATCGCCTGGCAAGGCCGCGACACGGTGCCCGTCGACGTGAATGCGCTGCCCATCAAGAAGGGTGTGCTCGACGTCGTCTCCTTCCGCTCGCTCGACAAGGTGCGGCTGCGCCTCTTTGGACCGAAGGAAAAGCCCGATACGAAGATCCCCGGCAAGGACAAGGCGGCCCGCCTCGGCGAACCCGGCCGCCTGTTCCTGCATCAGTGCGTGGCGCAGTTCCGCGCCGAACTTGCGCCGACCACGGCCACCGTATTGAGCCAGCATTTCGGCAACCGCCTGCGGCAAGCCGTTGAGCAGAAACTGCGCGAGCAACTCACCGCCTACGAGCCTCGACTGGCGGCGCACCAGCAACAACTCGAAGCGGAGCGCGCGCGCCTCGCTGCCACTGCCGCACCCTTGCAGCGTTTGCAGGACATCACCGCCGGCATGCAGCAGAAGTTGCTGGAGCTTGGCCGCGCGTTCGACCAGGACGTAGCAACGGCCGAACCGAGCCCGACGCCCGAGGTCGT
The DNA here is from genome assembly GCA_020851075.1 of Planctomycetota bacterium. Taxonomy (GTDB): domain Bacteria; phylum Planctomycetota; class UBA1135; order UBA1135; family UBA2386; genus JADZDL01. Next base: position 12,892 of record JADZDL010000072.1, read on the forward strand.
GATCACGCCGCAACCGCGCCGCGAACGCGAAGGGCGGGCCGAAGCCCGCAAGGGCGCCCCGCGCCGCAGCGAGACGAAGAACCAGTAACGGCTATTCGCCCATCGCGATCTGTCGGAACCGGCAGAGGGTCTCGCGCACGCGCTGCAGCACTTCGTGGGCCGGCATGTCCGTGAACAGCGCGAGCGCATCGGCAACCGAACCCACCGAATAGACCGCGAATTCGCCCTTCCGCACGGCGTCGAGCACTTCGTGGTCGAGCATGAGGTCGCCGACATTCGCGCGCGGAAGCACCACGCCCTGCCGACCCGACAACTGCCGCGCGCGACACAGACGGAAGAAACCTTCGATCTTCTCGTTTACGCCCGCCACCGCCTGCACTTCGCCCTTCTGGTTCACGGACCCGGTGATGGCGAGCACCTGCTTCAGTGGCACGCCACTGATCGAGCTGAGCAGCGCCAACAACTGGGCGAGCGACGCCGAATCGCCTTCGACGCCGTTGTAGAGCTGTTCGAAGCAGATCGTCGCCTGCATGCACAGGGGGCCATCGTTGCCAACTTCCTGCAGCAGGAAACCCTCGAGGATCATGACGCCCTTGTCATGGATCGGCCCTGACAGGTTGACGAGGCCTTCGATATTGACGAGGCCACTGCGCTGCGGCACCGACACGCCGCTGTTGCAGGTGATCCGGCAAGGGCGACCAAACTCGATCGTGCCGGTGTTGAGCACCGTCAGCGCGTTGATCTGGCCGACGACATCCCCGGCCGTCGACAACCGCATGTAACCAGCCGCGTAGTCGCGTTCGGTGAGTTCCTGCGGCAGGTCATGCCGTTGGCGCTGCATCGTGATCGCCTGCTCGACGTGCTCGCGCAGGACCTTGCGCGCCCCCGCCTGCTCACAGAGGTGCGCCGCTTCGCGCGCCACGTCGCCGAGTTCGCTGTAGCGCGTGATGAGGCGATCACGGCGGCCCGCCGCGCGCGCCCCATACTCGGCAATCGCCGCCATCGCCGTGCCGTGCATGGGCCGCAGCTTCTCGGTGTCCACCAGCCACTGCAGGTAATCCGCGTAGCGCGTGAGATTCTTCGGCTCGACGGCGATCGTGCTATCGAACTCGGCGTGGATCTTGAAGATCTGCGGGAACTGTGCATCCTCGGCCGCCAGCGTTTCATAGACACCGGGCTCGCCGATCAGCAGCACCTTGATATCGAGCGGAATCGCGGCCGGCTGCAACGCGCCGGTCTGCGCCGCCGCACCCTGGTCAAACTCGCGGATCTCGAGTTTACCCGTCTGCAGCGTGCGCTTGAGGTGCGGCCAGACGCCATTCTCGCGCAGCACGTCGAGGCAGCGCAGCACGAGGTAACCACCTTCTGCGCGCAGCAACGAACCCGGATGGATGTGCTGCGGCCCCGGCGGCGTTCCGTCGGTCGGCGGCGTCACCGTGCCAAACAGGTTGCCAAACGTCGGGTTCGTCTCGATCACGACCGGGCAGGCGTCGGTCACCGAGGTCTTCACGATCTTGGCCTGGAACTCGACAAACTTCGGCTGGTTGTCCCGCTCCTGCTCAGGCTTTTCGTCCTCGCCTTTCGTCTCCTCGTCGAGATCGAGTTCGAGGGCCACGAACTGCGACAGGTGCCTCTCGACAAACTCACCGGCGGCGTCGAGCCAGTCGGCGACTTCGGGCTGTGGCCAGCGCTTCACGAACTCCTTCTGGTGCGCGCGCAGCACCTTCCAGGCGAGTTGGCGATCCATGGCGCGCAGTTCCCCGTCGATGCGGGCCTGCTCTTCCTGGATGCGCTCGTTCACTTCATCCAGACGCTCGAGCAGCTGGTCGCGATGGCGCAACAACCGGTCCTTCTCGGCTTCGCGCAGTTTGCCCTCGATGACGAGCGCCGACAGCGCGTCCAGCGTGATGGGCTCACCTTCAACCACCGGATAGATGTCCGCGGTCGAAGCGCCGTTCTGCGCGTGGAACCGCACCAGCGAGCAGCCTTGCTTCTGCGCCTGCCGCTGCAGCGCCTCCATGATGCGCCGTTCGCGCCCCGCACTGGCGCGCCGCACCACGCGCCGGCTCATGCGGTGTGGCCGCGACCGCAACGCCGCCTGCAGGGCGGTGTGCAGACCACGCCCCAGGTCCTGCAATTCGTCCCGGAAGGCCACCGCGCGCCCCGCCGGCAGCGAAACGAGCACGGGCCGGTTGGGCTCGGCGAAGTTGTGCACGAAGACGCGGTCGGGCACACGGCGGCAAACCGGCTGGATATCGCGCAGCAACATCTCGACCACGGCGGTGCGCCCGGAGCCGATCAAACCCGACACGAACAGGTTGTAACCCGCAGCGTGGATCGACAACCCGGTTCGTAGCGCCGCCATCGGCCGATCTTGACCAAGCAGGAACTCCGCCGTCGGAGCTTTGCCGGAGGGACGCAACGGCGGGCAATTCCATCGCAGGTCGGCTGGCAGCAGCAATTGCGCGCCGACGACCTCGGCGCGGCGCGCTCCACCAGTACCACCCTTTGCCCCACCACCGCGGGCCATCGCCGGCTTGCCCGAGGCACCCGTGGACCGAGAACCAGCGCTGCGCGCGCTCCCTTTGCCTCCCCCGCGGAGGTTGCCCATCTTGCCCATTCGCCTCATGCCGCCTTTGCTCGGCGCCGCTGGCCGAGCGTTGATACTTCGATATCGAACGGCCGCCAATCGCCGCCGCTCACGTGCGCGCCACCAGGACCGGGCAAGGCGCCGCTTTCAAGATCTCGCCGGCGGTGCTGCCGAGCAATGACTTCATGATCCCCGACCGCCCGCGCGAACGCACGACGATGAGGTCCACCTTCTGCACGAGCGCTTCCTTCAGGATCTGTTCTTCGACGTTCTCACTGAAGGTCAGGTGGCCGAGCGCCTTGACGCCCGCCAGCGCCGCCTGGTCGACGATCTGCTGCAGCATGGCCTGCACCTCGTCCTTCAGGGCCTTGTCGAAATCGCGTCCACCACCGGACATCGCGCGATGGCGCCCGATGAGGTTGACCGTCGCCGGCGTATCGATGACCGCCAGCAGCAGCAACTCGGCGCGCAACTGCGCCGCGAGACCGATCGCATAGCCGAGTTCCAGCTCGCGGGACTCGGCGAGTTCGACGGGTGCAAGGATGCGGCGCACGACCGGCACGACCATGCTGGAACGATACGGAACGACGACGGCATTTCGAGGGTGCTGCCGCTATCCTGCTCAACCCTTCGTTGGAGCCCCCCGAAACCGTGGACCTGCAGAGCCTCAAGATCGAACGCGGCACCAAGCCCGCGGCGCGCCGACGCGCCAATCCCTGGCCCTTCCGCCTGCTGCTGCTAGGCGCGCTCGGGGTCGCCGGCTGGTTGTTCTGGCCGCAGCTGGCCGCCATGTCCGACCGGCTGCGCCTGCCCGAAGTGAAGACCGCCATGGTCACCGAGTCCCCCGCCGCCGCCGCCGCGGCCATCCAGGGCACGGCCGCCAACGGCTACATCGTGGCGGCGAGGCGCGCGGCGCTGAGTTCGGACGTGCCAGGCCGCATCGTCGAGCTGGCGGTCCGCGAAGGTTCGGTCGTGAAGAAGGGCGACATCGTCGCGCGGCTCTACGCCGACGAGTACCGCGCCGCCCTGGCCCGTGCCGAAGCCGACGTCGCCACCGCGGACGCCAACATCGCCCGCGCCAAGGCCAACCTGCTGGCGGCCGCGGCCGACCAGGCCCAGCTGCAATCCGCGATCGCCACCGCCAGCGCCCAACGCGAGGAAGCCGCGGTGCAGCAGACCTTCGCCGAGAGTGAGGTCGTTCGCGTCGATGGCCTCGTGCAAACGGGCATCGGGTCGCAACGCGACCAGGAACGGGCCCGCACCGACGCCGCGGCCGCGCGCGCCCGCGTGGTATCGCTCGACGGCGCCCTCGCCACCAGCAAGAACGCCACCGAGGCCGCCCGCCAGCGGGAGGAAGTGGCGCGCGCCGACGTCGCCGTCGCCAACGCGCAGCGTGATGCCGCCGCGGCGTCCCGTGTGCAGGCGCAGGCGACCCTCGACAAGACCGACGTGCGGGCGCCGTTCGACGGCATCGTCGTGCTCAAGGACGCCGAAGTCGGCGAGGTCGTCTCCCCTAACGTGCAGGGCGGCGGCAACGCGCGCGGCGCGGTCTGTACGATGGTCGACTTCGACTCGCTCGAGGTGCAGGCCAATGTGCCCGAGACGACGTTGTCGTCGGTGCAGCTCGGGGCACCTGCCGATGTGTTCCTCGATGCGTTCCCCGAGCAGCGTTATCCAGGCACCGTCGATCGCATCTGGCCCACCGCGGACCGGCAGAAGGCCACCGTCGAAGTGCGCGTGAAACTCGCCAGACGCGACGAGCGCCTGCGGCCGGAAATGGGCGTGCGCATCGTGTTCCGCGCCGCCAATGCGGCACAACCCGTCGACGCCGCCGCGAACCGCGAAGTGCTCCTGATCGCCGAATCCGCCGTGGTGACCATCGGCAAGGACACCGGCGTCTTCGTGCTCGATCGCGACCTCGTGCGCTTCACCCCGGTCACCACCGGCGAACGCCGCCAGGGCCGCATCGTCATCCCTTCCGGACTGCGCCCGGGGCAGACCATCGTGCTCGACCCGCCGACCTCCCTGCAGGATGGCGACCGTGTGCGCACAGCCGCCAACTGAGCGACGCCACCACCAGGAGAATCACCCCCATGTCCACCTCGATCGATATCCGTTCCGTCACCAAGACCTACCACCGTGGTGGCGAAGCGCTGCGCGTGCTCGACGAGCTCGAGCTGCAGATGGCCGGCGGCACGTTCTACGCGCTCATGGGCCCGTCGGGCTCTGGCAAGACGACCTTGTTGAACCTCATCGGCGGACTCGACCACGCCGACAGCGGCGAGGTGCTGGTCGGCGACGAGGACCTGACGCAGCTCGACGGCAGCGCGCTCGCCCAGTGGCGCGCCGAGAACGTCGGCTTCATCTTCCAGGGTTTCAACCTGCTGCCCGTGCTCAGCGCGCGCGAGAACGTCGAACTGCCGCTGCTGCTGGCCCCGCTATCCAAGCGCCAGCGCCGCGAACAGGCCGAACGCGCCCTCGAACTCGTCGGGCTCCAGGACCGTATGGACCACAAACCGCGCGAACTGTCGGGCGGTCAGGAACAACGCGTCGCGATCGCGCGCGCCATCGCCAGCGACCCGCAGATCATCCTCGCCGACGAACCGACGGGCGACCTCGATCGCACGACGGCCGACAGCGTGCTCGAACTGCTCCAGCGCCTCAACCGCGAGCTGGACAAGACGATCCTCATGGTCACCCACGACCCGCAGGCAGCCAGCTACGCCGGCAAGGTGATCCACCTCGACAAGGGCAAACTCGGCCGCATCGACGACAACACGGCGGCAGCGAGGAACTGACCATGCCCTGGAAACTCCTGTTCCGCAACGTGCTCGGCCACCCGATGCGATCGGTGCTCACGATCGGCTCGGTGGCCGTGGCCGTATTCCTAGTCTGCATCCTGCACGCGGTCACCGCCGGCCTTCGCAGCACCGTGTCGGCGGCGTCGGCGGATCGGCTGCTCGTACAGTCCGCAGTCAGCCTGTTCGTCGACCTGCCACTGTCCTACCAGCAGAAGATGGCGGGTGTGCCCGGCATCGAAGCGATCTGCAAATGGCAGTGGTTTGGCGGTCGCTACGAGCAGGACAAAGGCGGTTTCTTCCAGCAGTTCGGCATCGACACCGATACGTTCCGCACCAGCTACCCCGAGATCTCGCTGATCGACGGCAGCTACGAGGAGTTCGTGAAGAACCGCACGGCCTGCCTCATCGGCACCGAACTCGCCGAGAAGTACGACTGGCGCGTCGGCCAGACCGTGCCGATCACCGGCACGATCTACCAACGCACGGACGGCAAAGCGTGGGAGTTCCTGGTCGCTGGCATCTACGAGAGCAGTTCGCCTTCCATCGACCAGCAAACCTTGTGGTTTCACTTCGACTACCTGCATGAGTCGCTCGAGGCGGGCGGCGCCAGCGGTCCCGAAGGCGTGGGCGTCTACATGCTGCGCATGGCGAAGGGTACCGACCCGATCAGCGTACAACGCACGGTCGATGCGATGTTCGAGAATGGCCCGCAGCGCGTGAACACGACCACGGAAGCCGAGTTCAATCGCCAGTTCGTATCGATGCTCGGCGACGTGCCATCACTGCTGCAGATGGTCGGCGGCGCCGTGCTGTTTGCGATCTTCTTCGCCGTGCTCAATACGATGATCATGGCTGGCCGCGAACGCACGCGCGATCTCGGCATCATGAAGGCGATCGGTTTTACGGATCGCACCACCGCACTCCTACTGGTCGGCGAATCCGTGCTCGTCTGCAGCCTCGGCGCGGCCGTCGGCATTCTCGGCGGCCTGCTGCTCGAGAAACCATTCCAGGCGGCGATGTCGTCCTTCATTCCCGCGTTTGCCTTCGACAAGAACACGCTGCTGCTCGGTGCCGCGATTGCCCTCGGCACGGGCCTGATCTCGGGCCTCGTGCCCGGCTGGCGCGCCGCCCGACTCACCACGGTGCAGGCCCTTCGGGAGGTCGGCTGATGGCTCTCGTTCCCTTCCGCTACAACCTGCGCAGCCTGTTCGTGCGCAGTTCTTCGACGTTCCTCACCATCCTGGCGATCGGCGCCACCGTCGCCGTACTCGCCGGCATGCTGTCCCTGCAACAGGGCTTCGTCACCCTGTTCCAAGAACGTGGCCGCTCCGACCTTGCAGTGTTCCTGCGCAAGGGCGCCACGAGCGAAGGCGAGTCCGGCCTCACGTTGGAACAGTGCGCGCAGCTGACCAAGGAAGTGCCCGAAGTGCTGCGCGACGCCAACGACCGGCCGCTCGCCAGCGCCGAGCTATTCCTTGCCGTACGCCTGCGCAAGTTTGACGGCGGCGAGACCAACGTCTCGATCCGCGGCGTCGAACCGATGACGTTTGCGATCCAAGGCGACGACCTGCGCATCGCCGACGGCAAGAACTTCACGCCAGGTTCGGACGAACTCATCGTCGGTAAAGGCCTCGTCTCCCGCATCGCCAACTGCCGTGTCGGCGACGTACTGCGCATCAACACCGTCTCGTTCCGCATCGTCGGCGAGTTTGAAGGCAAGGGCGGTTACCAAAGCGAGATCTGGGGTGACCTCAACCGCATCTCGGAAGCACTGCAGCGTCCCGTGCGCAGCCGCGTGATAGCCAAGGTCCAACCCGGCACCGACCTCGCCGCGATCCAGACGCGGTATGAGAGCGACCTGCGCCTGCAACCAGCGGTGCAGACCGAACGCGACTATCTGGCGAGCCAGACGAAGCGCCTGTCGCTGACGTTTCAGGCTCTCGGCGGATTCCTCGCGTTGGTCATGGGCCTCGCCGCGATCTTCACGGGCACCAACTCGCTGCTGTCGGCGATCAGCGCGCGCACGCACGAGATCGGCATCCTGAAGGCCGTCGGCTACCGCCCCTTTGCGATCTTCGTGTCGTTCCTCGGCGAAGCAGTGCTGCTCGGCATCTGCGGCGGCATCGTCGGCTGCCTCATGGTGCTGCCATTCCAAGGCGCGGAAACCGGCACGATGAACCAGACCTTCTCGGAGGTCACGTTTGCGTTCCGAACGACGCCCCAGGTCATGGTCACGGCGATCGTATTTGCCGCCATGCTGGGCCTCGTCGGCGGCGCATTCCCCGCCTGGCGAGCCGCGCGCATGACGCCGACTCAGGCCCTTCGCCGCGGTTAGCCTATGCAGAATCCCGTGCGCAGCATCGTCGCGCTCTATCGCGACGCGTTCGGTGGTCTGCCAGCACTCACCTGGCTGCTCTGCACCGCGGCTTTCATCAACCGGGCCGGTTCGATGGTGGTGCCGTTCCTCGGCCTCTACCTGAAGGACCACTTCGGTTTCACGGCCACCGAAGCGGGCTTCGTGATCGGCCTCTACGGCATCGGCGCGTTCTTCGGCAGCTGGATCGGCGGCAAACTCACGGACCGCATGGGCGCCGTGCACCTGCAGATCGCGGCCCTCGGTTCGTCCGCCGTCTGGATGCTGCTGATGACGCAGATCACGAACGCGTGGCTGCTCACGGCCGCGGTATTTATCCTCGGCATCTGCAACGACGCGTTCCGCCCCGGCAGCAACACGGCCGCGGCCACCAGCTGTCCACCCGAGCTGCGGCGCAAGGCGCTGTCGCTGAACCGCCTCGCTCTCAATCTCGGCTGGTCGTTTGGCCCCACGATCGGCGGCTACCTCGTGCAGATCGACTTCCGGCTCATGTTCGTCGTCGACGGCGCCACCTGCGGCCTTGCGGCCCTATGGCTCTGGAAGGCGCTGCGCGGCTGGAACCCGAAACCACCGCCACGCGCCACCACCTCGGCCACCGGCGAAGCGCTCGATCCGCACCATGGCCAGCCGATGCGCGATCGCCACTTCCTGTGGCTCATGGCCGCGAACCTCGTCGTGCTCATCGCGTTCATGCAGTACTTCACGACGGGCTCGCGTGTGTTCGAAGAATCTGGTTACAGCAAGTCGCAGGTCGGGTGGTTCCTGGCCCTGAACCCGATCATGATCACCCTCTTCGAGATGCCGATCGTGCACGCCCTGCGCGGTCGTTCGGCGCTGCCGATCGTGGCCTGGGGCTCACTCATCGTCGGACTCGGCTACCTGTGCCTGCTGCTGCCCTTCGGCTGGATCGCAATCTCGCTCGCGATGATCGTCGTGGCCGGTGGTGAACTGCTGCAGATGCCGATGCTCGGCGCCTACGTGAACGACCACGCGCCCGACCACGCGCGCGGCGCCTACAACGGCGCCTATGCGATGTCGTTCTGCCTCGCGCTGGTGTTGGCACCGGTTCTCGGCGGAGCCCTCTATGACTACGCGGGCGCTACCGCGCTCTGGGTCGCCTGCGCGGGCGGTGGCATCGTCGGCGCGCTCGGGTTTCTGCTCGCCGGGCGCGGGGCTCCCGCAGAACCAGGCGCGCACTGAGAGGCCACTGAGTCTGCTGCTCAGCCTTCGGCGAACACCGCGGACAAGGTTGGCGCGTCGAGCGAACGCAGCGCCCAGCGGTCGATTTCCTCGAGGTCCGCAGCGCGCACCCGAGCCAGCACCTCGGCGGGAAGGTCGCCATACCGGGCCTGCAACAAACGAAGGAGGAGTTCGCCGCGCCCTCGAATCGCACCAAGGACTTGGCCCTCGGCCCTACCCTGGGCTTTGCCCTCGGCCTTGCCCTCCTCGCGTAGACGCTGCGCTGCAGTCTTCACTTTCATGCTGGCCTCTCGATCGATCTCGCGGTCAACAACCTCGATGAGCACCTCGGGATCGACCCGGCTGGTGCTCAGGATGTAGTGAGATATTGCCTCAATCGCCTCGTGACCGGAAGGGGCGGACATCACCTGGCGCACGAGTTCTGCCCACGCGACGACGCCTTCGAGCACCTGTTGC
>JADZDL010000073.1 GCA_020851075.1 Planctomycetota bacterium
GCCTGCAGGATCCGCTCGCCGAACTCGTGAAGATCGACCCGAAGGCGATCGGCGTCGGCCAGTACCAGCACGACGTGAACCAGCCCCGCCTCGCGAAGTCGCTCGAGAGCACGGTCGAGGACTGCGTGAACCACGTCGGCGTCGACCTCAACACCGCCAGCGAAGCCCTGCTGAGCCGCGTCGCCGGCCTTTCGGCGTCGATCGCCAAGAACATCGTCGCGCACCGCGATGCGAACGGCCCGTTCCTCACGCGCAAGGAACTGCTCAAGGTCACCCGCCTTGGCCCCAAGGCCTTCGAACAGGCCGCCGGCTTCCTGCGTGTGCCCGGCGGTGAGAACCCGCTCGACAGCAGCGCCGTGCACCCGGAGGCCTACCCGGTCGTCGAGCGCATCCTGCAGAAGACCGGCAAGGACGTAAAGCACCTGCTCGGCGACCGCACCCTGCTGCGCTCCTTGAACCCGAAGGACTTCACCGACGAGAAGTTCGGTGTGCCGACCGTGACCGACATCCTGTCCGAGCTCGAGAAGCCTGGCCGCGACCCGCGCCCCGAGTTCAAGACCGCGACGTTCCAGGAAGGTGTCGATGCGATCACCGACCTGCAGCCCGGCATGCAGCTCGAAGGCGTCGTGTCGAACGTGACCGCGTTTGGCGCGTTCGTCGACATCGGCGTGCACCAGGATGGCCTCGTGCACATCAGCCAGCTCAGCGACAAGTTTGTCGAGGATCCGCGCGAAGTCGTGAAGGCCGGCCAGGTCGTGAAGGTCAAGGTCGTGTCGATCGACGTCGCGCGCCAGCGCATCGCGCTCACGATGAAGCTGCACGAGAAGATCGAAGCTGGTGGTGCGGGTGGGGGCGGCGGCGCGCCGCGCAGCGGTGGCAACGACCGCGGCGGCCCGATGAGTCGGCCCGGCCAACGCCCCAATCAGGACCGTCGTCCGAGCGCTCCCGCGCCGCGCGACTTCGGCCCCAAGCAGGACGCCGCGGCAAGCAATCCGTTCGCTGCGCAGCTCGCGAAGATCAAGCTCAAGGGGCAGTGAGCCAACCGGACGGTGCGCTGGCGGGTGGTCGCAGCAGCTGGTGGTGCCCCGCAGAAGCCGACTGCTGAGACCTCGTCGCGCAGGCCTCGTCGCTCAGACCTGGAACTGCCCGAGCAGCCCCTGCAGGTTGCTCGCGAGCGCTTCGACTTCCTGACCGGCGGCGCGCGTCGTACCCGCGCCCTTGCTCGAACGCTGCGCGGTCGCATCGACTTCGCCGATGCTGCGCGAGATCTCGGCTGAGACCTTCGCCGACTCGCGCACCCCGGTGTTCAGCATGCTCATCATGCGAGCGACCTCGGAGACGTTCTCCGTGATCGACTGCATCGACTCGCGCTGTTCGCCAACCTGCCGGGCGATGTCCTGCGAAGCGCCGCTGACGCGCGCAATCACACCGACGATCTCCCCCATGCGGCCAACGGTCTGTTGCGTGCCGGTCTGGATGCGTTCGATGCGACGGCGGATGTCGGTTGTCGCCTCGGACGTCTGACCGGCCAGCGCCTTCACCTCGTTCGCCACGACGGCAAACCCACGCCCGGCCTCACCCGCGCGAGCCGCCTCGATCGTGGCATTGAGCGCGAGCAGGTTCGTCTGGTCGGCGATGTCCTGAATCGTATTGATCACGCGCCCGATCTCCTCGGCCGCGGTGCCAAGCTCCCCGATCAGCACGTTGCTCGAATTGGCGAGCGTCGCCGCTTGCCCGGACACCGTGCTGGCGTCCTGCGCGCTGCGCGCAACCTCGGCCACGTTGAGGCCGATCTGGCACACGGCTTCCGAAACGGTGCCGATGCGGTTGGTGGTCTGCTGCCCGTTGTTGCTGACCTCCTGCAAGGTCGCCGACATCTCCTCGGCGGCGGCCGCCACCTGCCCCGACTGCTGCCGCGTGTGCTCCGCGCCGGAAGCGAGTTCGCCCGAGGTGTTGAGCAGCGAACGCGCCGCGCCGAGCAACGCATTGGCGTTGGCGCCGAGCTTGCTGACCATGCCCTGCAAGCGCTCCAGGAACAGGTTGAAGCCCTTCGCGACTTCGCCGAGTTCGTCCTTGCCGCTGGCCTCCAGTCGCTGGCGCAGGTCGCAGTCGCCCTTCGACAGACCGGCCACGCGGCGGCTCAGGGCGTTCAGCGGCACGAGGATGCTGCGCGCGAGCAGGAAACCACCGCCGAGCATCACGAGGATCGCCAGCACCGCGACCGAAGAGCCCATCGCCGACGCCGCGTTGAGGTCTTCCTTGGCGCGAGCCTCCGTGGCCTCCGCGTTCTTCTGGATGCGATCGCTCACCGAATCCATCGCCGTCTGCAAGTCGACGAAGGTGCGTTCAAAGTCCGGCAGCATGCGGTGGGCGGCTTCGTGGTCCGTGCGCGCCTGCTGAATGACCTTGCGACCGGTCTCGTAGTAGGTCTTGATCAGCGGTATCAGCTTCTCGGTGTCCTCGTGCAGATCGCGCGGCAAACCTAGCTTGAGGTTGCCGCCGACAAGTTCGAGGAACGCCTTGCCGTGCTCTTCGAGGGCCGCCGAGGCCTCCTCGACCTCCGAGGACTTGCTCGCGAGCACCGCCCAGAACACGTCCCCGCGCAGCGCGTCGTGGTCCATGTCGCCCTCCATCTGATTGCGCAGGGCGCTGTTGGCCCGACCGAGGTCGGCGACAGCGACATTCGACGTGCTGAGGGTGTTCCAGAGCACCATGCCAAGCCCGAGCACGAGCGAGAGGCCTAGACCACTGAGCAGATAGAGCTTGTTGCGAATCGACCAGTTCACGTTCCGACTATCGGAAGGGTCGGCTCGCAAACTGTGCGGAAGAGCCCGTTCCCAGGACATACGATGAGGCTGCAGGCACAACTTGGGTTCGAGGCTTGCACTACTGTGCCTCAGGGTCTTGGCTCTGCACCGCGATCCACCCATGCAGCCCCCCCTTCGCACCGTGCATACGGCAGAGGCATTGGCCTTTCTGCGTAGCGGGCCCCTCCCCGAGGGCGCCGCGATCCTCACCTCGTTGCCCGATGCCTCGGAATTGCGCAGCTGGCCCTTCGCCAAGTGGCAGGCCTGGTTTGTCGAAGCCGCCGAGCAGGTCGTGCGGGCCACCCCGCCGCAATCCGCGGCGATCTTCTACCAGACCGATGTGAAACGCGACGGAACCTGGCTCGACAAGAGCTACCTGGTCCAGCAGGGCGCCTATGCGGCAGGCGCGCACCTGCTCTGGCACAAGATCGTCTGCCGCGCGCCGGCCGGACGCGCCACGTTCGCGCGACCGGGGTATGCCCACCTGTTGTGCTTCTCGCGCGATCGCTTGGACACCGTGGAGGCGGCCACCCCCGATGTCCTGCCCGAACTCGGCGCGATGACCTGGCCGCGCGCGATCGGCCTGCACGCGGCCCATGCCGCGGTGCTCTGGTTGCGCGACCAGGTGCAGGCGCGCTGCATTGTCGATCCGTTCTGCGGGGTCGGCACGACCTTGGCCGTCGCCAACTACCACGGCCTGCCGGCGATCGGGGTCGAACTCGCGCCGGGGCGCGCCCAGAAGGCGCGCGAGCTCTCACTCTAATCGCGTCGGGGCAGGGAGTTTGGGTTTGCCCGCGAGGCAGCGTGATCGATGGCGGCATGACGGTCATGACGGCCATTGCAGCGGCGTCCATTGCGTAGGGGGCTTGCCAAACGGCCCATGCCATCGTGATATGGGGCCAGGAGTTTGGAAAAGACTCCATTGGAACCACGCCTTTTCTCGGAGTTTCTACATGCGCAACCATGCCCTGCGTATCTGTCTGCTCTCCACCGTTGTGCCCGCGCTACTTGCGCAGGGCTATTCCACCGACTTCGAAACGCTGACCGCGAGCAGCGCCGGCACGCCGATCACCGGCCAGGACGGTTACTACGTGCCGGTCGCCGGCAGCCTCGACGGTCTCGTCGCCACCTATGCCGGCAACCCCTGGGGTGTGCCAGCCAACCCGAACGGCGGGAACAACTTCTGGGCCGGCGTCTCGCAGGCCACGAACATCTTCGCGCGCTCCCAACGCAACGTGACAGTCTCGACCAACAGCCGCGTCTACGTGCAATTCGACGTGATGTGCAACTACCTCGGCACGGCCACGCCCACCAACAACATCGGCAGCTTCTCGTTCCAGCCCTCGGCAACGAATGCCTACGTGAACCTGGTTGCCGCGTGGCCGACCGGCGTGACGTTCCCACCGGCGACGTGGGATGCGAACTTCGTTCCAGGACCAACCTCGACGGCGGTGCCGATCGCGGTTCCGGACCCGGCGTTCCAGAACCTTCCGGTCGGCGTATGGCACACCTGGGGTGTGACCGTCGACTTCGCGACGGGCGCCCAGATCGACTTCCGCATCACCAACGGCGCCACCAACGTGACAACGATCTACGTGCCGCCGACGACCATGCCGATCCCCGGCCAAGGCCTGCCCTTGCCCACGGACTTCCGCTTCTTCGCGGGCGGCTCCGAAAACCTGTTCGCCATCGACAACTTCACGGTCACCTACGGCGCCACCTACAGCCCGTTCGGCACGGGCTGCGCGGGTTCGCTGGGCGTGCCGACGCTGAGTGCTGCCGCCGGGTCGGCGCCGACCCTCGGCACGACCTTCCAGGCGCAACTCGGCAACTTGCCGCAAAGTCTCGGACTCATCGCGACCGGCTTCAGCAATACCTTCGCGGTGAACGGCACGCTGGCTTTGCCCTTCCCCCTGGCCGGCACGGGATACCCGGGCTGTGACCTGCTCGTCGATCCGCTCGTGACCCAGTTCTTGATCGGCAGCGGCAACTCGGCGGTGTGGAACTTCACGATCCCCAACACCAACGCCTACGCGGGCATCAATCTCTACCAGCAGGGCATCAGCCTCGATCCCGCGGCGCCCGGCCTCGCGTTCACCAACGGTGCACACTGCGTGATCGGCCGCTGATCCGCGCCGCGCGACTGTGGTGGCGAAGGTCACCACGGCCGCGCCGTGTGTGGCCCGCGTGTGTGGCCTATTCGTAGCGCAGCGCTTCGATCGGATCGAGGCGCGCAGCCTTCCACGCCGGCCACAGGCCAAAGAACAGGCCGACACTCGCCGAACCGGCGAACGCAAACCCGCGCGCCCACCCCGGCGTCGAAGTCGGCAAGCCGTCAATGAGCGCGCCGATCGCCTGCAGCAGGCCTTCGGCGACGAGCAGGCCGAGCACGCCGCCGATCGTGCAAAGCACGATCGCTTCGAGCAGGAACTGGCCCATGATCACCGAGCGCCGCGCGCCAACGGCTTTGCGCAGGCCGATCTCGCGCGTTCGTTCGCGCACCGAGACGAGCATGATATTCATGACGCCGACGCCACCGACCATGAAGCCGACCGTCGACAGCAGGAACATCACGGCCATCGTCGCAAACACGATGTCGTCGAAGGACTTGATGATCGAATCGGCAGTGCCTAGTTCGAAGTTGTTCTCTTCGTCCCAGCGCACCTTGCGGCGGCGGCGCAGCACTTCGGAGATTTCGTCCTTCGCCTCGGCGAGACGCCCGCTCTCCGCGCGCACCGCGAGGAAGTGGTCGTCGCGACTCGGGTAGTAACGATGGATCGTGTAGTAGGGCGCGAGGAACAGCGTGTCGTCCTCGTTCTCGGCGCCAAACGGGCCTTCGCGGCGCTTTTCGAGCGTGCCGATGACGGTCAGCTTGTGGCCATCGACGAGCACTTCCTTGCCAACGCCCCCACCCTGCGGAAACAGCGCTTTCGCCGCCGAGGCGCCGAGCACGACGACCGGCGAACAATGCAGGTTCTCCTGCTCCGTGAAGAACCGGCCATCCTCGAGTACCCGATTGCCAACTTCGACGTTGTTGGGGAACACTCCGCGCAAGCGCGGGCCGTTGATCTGTTCGCCGCGATAACTCGCGGTCGATAAGAACGTCGGCGCCGAAATGCCCGGCGAAACGTCGACTACGGACGGGCACAGGTCGCGAATGGCCCACGCGTCGGTGAGCCTCAGCACCTTGCGCAACCGCATCTCGCGCGTCGGCCCACCCAGCGTCACGAACGGCATGCGCGAGACGTAGATGTTGTTCGTGCCGAATTGTTCGACCTGATCGACGACCGACTGCCGGAACCCGTTCAACACCGACGCGACGGTGACCACGAGCAGCACGCCGATGAAGATGCCGAGCACGGTCAGGAACGACCGGAAACGGTTCGCCAGCAGCGTGTCGAACGCGAGGCGCGTATTCTCGAGGGCTGTGATCAGGAAGGCACGCATGGGCTACTCCGAACGCAACGCCTCGA
>JADZDL010000074.1 GCA_020851075.1 Planctomycetota bacterium
ATGGGCGGCGAATATGGCCAACAGATCTTTGAAGTCCTTGTTTACCGGCATCGTGGTTTCCCTGCACCGCCAGCGCGTCGAGGACCATGTCCCAGAGATAGAGAACCCGCTTCTCTGGCGGCACTGCCCGCCAAAACTCGCGATCGAAAGCATCCTCGTCCGCACCCATGCGAACCAACTTGCCGGTCACAATCCGGCCATCAGGACGCCGACCTTCGGTCATGCAATCATCTTAGTCGCAGGGCCGAAGTTGTCCATGCAGCACCAGCAGCGAACGTCAAAGGCCACGACAAAGCCAGGTGGCCACCGCCGCGCAGGTGGTAACTTCTGGCGATGACCAAAATCACTATCAACGACCATGGCCCGATCCGCATCGAAGGCGACATGACGATCTGCGATGCCACGGGCAAGGAATACGGACTCGGTGGGCGCAGCGTTATCTCGCTGTGCCGCTGCGGCCTGTCGGCGAACAAGCCGTTCTGCGATGGCCAGCACGCGCGCCAGGGTTGGCAGTCGGCTTGCCCTGCACGCGACCTGCCGCCCCCGAAGCCGAAGGCGTGATCGAGAAGGAAGGGAAGCCCCCGGGCTCACCCCTTCCTGCTCACCCGCACGACGATCGCCTTTGGGGCAGCTTCCAACGAAGGCTGCGGCACCTCGATCACCTGCTCGACGAAGCCGCGCCCGCCGATGCGGATCGTGTGCGGCTCGCCTTCGGGCAGGCAACGCAATGTCGCGGCTCCAGCACCATCGGTCGCCTCGGCCCAGCCAGCGCGATACGAGAAGCCCGGGAAGCGGTTCTCCTGCACATTGTCCCCCTTGGGCGTGGCACGGACAGCCACGCCTGACAGTGGCTCGCCCGATGCTGCATCGAGAACGGAAACCGCAATCGTGCCACTAGGCAGATCGAAGTCGAGTGCACTCGTGGCGCCCGGTGCCAGCTGCAACCGTTCGCTCTTGCCAATCGTGAAGTTGTCGCTGACCGAAGGGTCACCAAGCAAGATTGCGAATCTTGCTCCCTCGACGATACCAACCAACGTGTAGCGGCCATCGGCATCTGTCTTCGCCATGCGCTGGCTATCCCGATTCATACGCGCCATCACGAGAACCCCCGCCAACGGCTGGCCACCGGTCGTCAGGCGGCCGGAAACCGAGGCTCCCGCAGTAGCCGAACCGAGCTGCATTGTGACCGTGTCGGTCGACGGCACCGACACTTCGGCGTTCACACATTCCGTAAACGAACGCCCCACCAACACCACCAAGGTGCGAGTTGCAGGCAGGCCCGGCGCCACGAACGTCCCCGCAGCATCGGTGCGCACGCGCAGCAGCGGCCCCTTGCTCGCAGCGAGCGCAACAACGCAATCTCGTGCGGGGGCCCCGGTCAGATCGAATGCGGTGCCTTCGATTCGCCCTCGTGGTTCCACGCGCACCTCCTGCACAACGTCGTCCGTGCCGATCGTGAAGCGTCCCGCGTGCGTCGCCGTCTCGAGCCAGAATACCGCGGGCCGGATCAATAGCGGCTCCGACAGGTTGTCGGCGGCGAGACGACATTCCCCGCGCGCATCCGTCCGCACGGTGGTGCCTTTCACGAACGCACGATCGTCACCAAACTCGGTGTAGACGTTCACCGATGCATCGGCCAGCACGGCCCCCGTGTCGCTGGCAACGAAGCGCACGAGACGCGTTGATTGCCGCGGCGCGAGCAACACATCGAAAGCCACGGACTTCGCGAGCGGCAGGACGCACGCTGGCGACAAGAACGCTGGCGCACCGGGCCGCGCGGCGAGGAACCGAACCTGCCCCGCAGTGGGCAAATTGGTGATCTCCATGCCACCTTCGTTAACGCGCAACATGCCTGCGGTGCACCACGCCGCGGGATCGCCGACCAACGTCGCCAACATGCCTTCCACACCCTTTTGCTCGAGCACGCGGTTGTCGAGCAGCGTCACGGTCATCGCCGTGTTGGCTGCGGCGAAGCGCGCCCGCAGCTCTGCGCCAACGACAACATGGCCGTCTGCCTCCACGAAACGCAGCAATGCGGAGGGGACCGCAGCGGCGGGCACCGCCAACGGCACTTCGGCCACCTGGCTTCGCTCGGGCAGTGGTTGCGCCAAGGTCGCTATCGCCACTTCGTTGGCGGCGGGCTGCGACGAGGGAACGGCGGCCACCACCGCTTCGCCAGGAAACACGAAGGGATAGGCGATCGAGAGCGTGATCACGAGCGCCGCGGCGAGACCGACCTTCGCAAACACCGAGTGTGCCGCAGAGCGCGCGCCCACGGGCGCCACCGGTTGCGCAAACGGCAGCAGCACCGCCGTCCAAGGCCGACGATCGGGGCGCTGCTCGCGATCGAGTTGCCCGCGCAGTTGCTGCACCGCACGGTGCAGGTGCGAACGCACCGTCGCTGCCGGCACACCTTGCCGCCTGGCGATCTCGCCGGGCTCCAACCCATCGTAGAAGCGCATCAGCACGACGCTGCGGTACGGATCGTCGAGCGCGAGCACCGCCTGCACGACGCGTTGACGCAGTTCTTCCAACTCAACCACCTCATCCGTTGCGCGCACCGCATCGTCGCGCACCGCGACTTGCTCGCGCGCTTGTCGCCGCACCCGATCGCGCACCGAGCGACGCGCGAGGTTGCGCGTGACCCCGGCGAGCCACTGCGGCAGGTGCCAGCCGGCCGGGGGCGCCTTGGTCAGCGCGGCGGCGTAGGCACCCTGCACGACGTCGTCGGCATCGGCTGGGTTGCGCACCAGCGCCGCAGCGAGGCCGCGCAGAAACTGGCCGTGGTCGAGCAGACGTTCGGGTGATTTGAGTTGCATGGGCATTTGCAGACACCTGCCCGCCAGCTGCCCATCGTTGCAGGAATTCGCGGAAACGTCACGCCGGCAATTCGTGCACCGACAGCAACCCGTGCCGCCGCCAGCCGATCCTGAGCATCCAGGTGCGCGCGTCCGTAACGGGCCGCCCGATGGCTTTGAGGCCGCGCACGGAGAACGCCTCGCGGAAGCCGTCGAACCACGGCGCGGTTGTGTAGGTGTCTATAGCGGCCTGGACCTTTACCTCGCGACCTTCGGTCGCGCGCTTCCTGCAATTCCCAAGCACATACCGCAGCACATTGCGCACGTCGCGCGGGGTCTTCAGGATGCGATCGTGATAGCGATCCGCAAACACACCGCCGCGGCGCCCCCACAGCTTGTTGAGTGCGCGCGCGATGCGGATCTTCAGCCCTTGCAGGCCGCGGGACAACGCCGCGCGGTCGCGCGCTTCGACGACGAAGTGCAGATGGTCATTGAGCACGGCGTAGTGCGTGAGGCGGAAGTGGTTGCGGACACAGCCGGCGGCGAACGCAGCGCGCAGGGCCGCGTATTCGGCGCGGTTGCGCAGTCGCGGCAGGCCCCGTTGCAGCTTCAAGGTCACGTGCGCGGGAAAACGTGCGGCGAGCGGAGCCCGAGCAGCGTGCGCGACGCCGGCCTGGCCATTCTTGGGCTTGCGGCCAGCACCGGGGCGACGGCCACCGTGCTGTGG
>JADZDL010000075.1 GCA_020851075.1 Planctomycetota bacterium
CTTCAACCGGGACCACCCCAACCACACCCCTGCCTACCTGCTGCATCTCGTGCCACGGGCGTTGCGGTTTGAGGAGGTGCTGGCCTGGCGGCAGGACTGGGGGGATCGGAGCGTTCACCCCATGAGCGATTCGGCATGCCACACGGTTCGAGATGACGTAACTTGTGTCGCGTAGATGTTTATGGAGCGCCCATTGCGATATTTCGGAGCTCCGCAAGCGCGATATGCGCCAATGCGCATTAAGCAGTCAGGCCATGCGCATTCTCGCCATCAGTTCTGGTCGGCGGCAGCTCGTTTCTGCAGCAGGTAGGCTTCGCGCATCTCCAGCAGGTCCTGCATCGCGTGCTGGGTCTTCATCCACTTGCGCTTCTGCATGACGGGGAAACCCATGTAGTCCCCCGCTTCGAGCAGGTCGCGCAACACCACGGTCGCGCCGCCGAGGCGAACATCCGCGACAATCGTGAGGTGCCCACCCGCCGCGGCGTTGCCGCCAAACACGCAGCGATCGCCAACGGACGTCGAACCAGCAACCTTGGCGCCAGCCGCAAACACCACATCGGTGCCGATCGTGCAGTTGTGCGCGACGTGGCACTGGTTGTCCATCTTGGTGCGCGCCCCGATGCGGGTATTGCCGATCGTGCCGCGGTCGATCGCCGTGCCGGCGCCAAACTCGACATCGTCCTCAACTACCACCGTGCCGAGTTGCGGCACCTTGAGCCAGGTCGTGCCTTCGCGCGCGTAACCAAATCCATCGCTGCCGATGACGACCCCCGCGTGCGCGATGACGCGGTCCCCGAGCTGCACGCCGTGGTAGAGCGTCGCATTCGGGTAGATCACGCACGAACGCCCGATCTTGACGCCATCGAGAATGACCGCGCCCGGCATGACGACCGTGCCCGACCCGATGCGGCACTTGCCGACGACGGCGCAGGCGCCAATCTGCACCGGCGCTTCGAGTTCGGCCTCGGGATGCACGATCGCGCTCGGGTGCACGCTGTGTTCGCGGGCGTGCGGCAACGGGTGGAAGTGCGTCGCGACCTTCGCGTAGGCGATATCGACGTCGCTGACGACGATCTGGCTGGCTTTGGTCTCCAGTGGCTCGGCGAGCAGGATCGCGCCAGCCCCGGTCGCCATCGCCGCCGCCGCATAACGCGCGTGGCGCACGAAGCCGATCCGGTCCGGCCCCGCCGTGCGCAGATCCCCGATGCCACGAATCGTGAGCTCACCGTTGCCGATCAAGCGACCACCAACCATGGCGGCGATCGCCGCAACCGAGACATCCGTCATGGCATCCGATTATGCAGTGCGCGCAGCTGTTGCGCTGCGGTGAACAAGCGAGATTGCGGCCACTCGGCGTCGTAGGGGATGCGATCGCCCAGCGTGACCAGGAGCGAACGACCCGCGGTGCGCCGCAACTCCAGGTCCGCAGCGCAGAGCATGTCGGCGAGCAGCTCCAGCGAGCCGGCGTCCTTGCGCCCCGCCAACGCCGCGGTCAGGGTCTTCTGGTCCCCGAGCCCGCCGGAGCGCAGGTCCCGCAAGACTTCGGGCAACGGCAGATCGCCGCGCCATAGGCCGAGCAGTTCGCGCACGGCGCTCCGAGCCACGAGCACGCGACCCGCTTCGGCGAGCACGAACGGATCCGCGATCTCGCGCAGGGCGCGCTGGGCCGGCGGCTCGAGCGGGCCCTTCGCCAACGCAGCAACGAGCGCCTCGGCGCACGGTGCAGCAAACCGCGCCCGCAGCGCCACGGCGCGCGGTTGTTCGCCAGAACACCACTCGACGAGCCGTTCGGCGCGAGGCAGAACCGCGAGGTCCTCGAGCGCGCCGGTCCAATCGACGGGCACCGGCAGCGCCGCGAGCACAGGAGGCCGCGGCCGCGCAAACCACATCGGGTCGAGCGCCATCGCGCAACAGCTCGACAACTCGGCATTGCGCAGCCGCACCCCCTCCGCGTCGGGCAACCCCAACGCCGCCTGCAACGAGGCCGAAGGCGCACCGATCGGCAAGAAGGTCGCCGCCGCTTGCTGGAGACGCGCGGCGAAGTCCACGTCGGTTCCGGCGGCCCAAACCTGCCGTTCAAACTCGCGCAAACGAGCCTGCTGCCCCATCCAGCGCAGCAGCACGGAGCCGCCCACCGCTTCCGGTGCCGCTTGAACCGGCGCGAGCATCTCGCGCAGGATCTCGAGCACGGCGGCTCGATCGCCCCAATTCCCAGGGACACTGTTACCGGAGGCGCTGTTCCCGGGGGCGCTGTTCCCAACGACGCTGTTCCCGATCTCCGTCGGCAGCTCGTCCGCGGCCCCCGGCTCCCCGACGTTGTCCACGACCGTACCAAGACAGCAGCGTTGCAGGTCTGCGAAGTCGCCGAGATGCGCGGCGTGCGCCAACCAGCGCGCGGTCGAGGGCAGCGCGGCAAACGTCGAGGCCGCGGGGAAGGCCGGGGCGCACGGTGCGCTCACGAGCACGGCGCAATCGCCGACGACGAAAACCCCGTTCCAGGCGTTCGCCCCGCGCGCTGCACAAAACAGCTGGCGCAGCCACTCGGGTGGCGTGCGATCCAACGCGAACGGCTGCACGACCAGACCTTCGCCGGCGACGCGCCGCAAGTGCCACTGGGTCGACTCGGTCACCTGCCACGCCGCGCCCGCATGCAGCGGCTCGGAGATGACGAGCGCCTGGCGCGACGCGTCAGCAAGGCCCTCGAGAACGGCGCGCGGCCCGGCCGGCACGATGGCCACGCCGAGATCGAAATGGGTCTCGGACAATCGGGCATCGGGTAGCGGCACCGGGCCTTCGCCGGCCAATCGGGCCAGCAAGGGCCGCGCATCGCGACGGAAGTCCACGGCATCGACGACAAACTGGCCGGCGCGTGCGAGCCGCGGCGGCAACCGGCCTGTGCCGAGGCCAAGCAGCAGCACGCGATCCCCCGGCTGCAGGAACGCGCCAAGCAGCACCGCCGTAAGTTCACTCTGGCGGCGATCGGGCCCCTCACCATCGACGAGCCGCCCTTCGCTCCAGAGTTGCAGTTCCTGGGTATCGCGCGCATAGATCGCCTGCGCGGTGCCGTTGGCCGCGAGGCAACGCAAGCTCGCATCCGTGCCGTCGGGCTGCAGGTCGAGCGTCCGGAAGCCCCCGAGGCAACTGACCGCGACCACCGCGGCCACCAGCAGCAGGCTGCTCCCCAGCAACCGGCGCCCCAACGCCACCGCAGTCGCGGCCGAGAGCGCCGCGAAGGTCGCCACGGACGGGCCACCGCTGCCACCCCACACGCTCGCCGGCAAGACCATCCAGAAGCTCACCACCGCGCCCCCCAATACCCAGGGAGTGAGGTTCGGCATCCTGGGCAGGCCGCGTTCGTGCGGTGTTGTCGAGCGGTCCCTGCCAGGTGGAGCGAGTGCATCGAGGCCACTCGCCACCAGCAGCAGGGCCATCGTGAGCACATGGGCTTTCTCGGCCCCCAAATGGGCAAGCACTGCCGGCCAGCCCAACACGGCGCCCGCGGCCGCCCCGCCAACCAGCGTGAGGCGAAGCCACTCGAGGAGAAAGCCCGAGCACGCGGCCCTGGTAGCAGGGTTCTTTGCGCCATGAGGACCACCGAGGGCCGGCAGCGCAAGGCCGATCGCGCCTACAACCGGCAACAACCGCCACGCACTGCCTGGCAAGAATGCTCCCCACCAGCCGCACGCGGCTGCCAGCAACAGCAGCAGAGATACCGCAAAACCTTTCCAGGCGATGCCTTGCGGCATCCTTCGCAGCTTCGCACCAACGGCTATCCCCACGCCGGCGATCGCCAGCGCCGGCACCTGGTCCAGCCAGTGTGGCACCGTCGTGCCCGCGAAGTGGCGACGCTGCGCTACCGCCGAGAGCACCGCCCAGGTCAGAATTGCAACCTGCGCGGCAAGGAGGAAACCAACCCAACCGTGCGCGAGCCGGGCCCGCCAGCGGGGCGACTCCTGGAACGCACCGGGCCCCACCCCGACTTCGGCCGGCCCGCCCCCGCCAGGAACCCCGCCTTGCCGATCCGCCCCAGGCTGGGCGGTGGTGTGCGGAGAATGGTCGAAGGGCATACGACGAAGGATACCTCGGTCGGCTACGCCGTCGCTCCCCCCCGACCTGGCCCCCTCAGGACGCACCAGGGCGGGACGACCTAGGCTCGACAGGTCGATTCCCGCGGCAAGTCGCCCGGGAAGGCTGATTCCGACGGTGTCCCCCAATCCGGTATCGCCTGCTGCCACGACTCGTGCTCGACCTTCGTCTCCAGAGAACTGGGGGTTCAGCGACCTTGGGCCTCTAGCGACCTGGGCCTTCAGCGAACCGTGGCCTGCATTTCCTGCAGGGCCCGAACCGCCGACGCCGCATCGGTGCAGCGCAACAACCGATCGCGCACTTCGGCGCGCGACAACAACTTGGCAATCTCGGCCAACGTCTTGATGTGAGCCAGTTTCTTGCTGCGGGGAATGATCAGACCGATGAGGATGCGGGCCGGGGCGCCGTCCAGGGTCTCGAAGGGAATGCCCACGGGATTGAGCCCAAGCACGGCAATGAGGTCGTCGATGCCGTCGATGGCGGCATGCGGGATCGCGATGCCGTTCTCCATGCCGGTCGTCATGCTGCGCTCGCGGACCACGAGGGCCTGCTCGACCGTGGCGGCAAAACTCTCGCTGTAACGCCCCGCACGAACAGGGACCCGGGCGATGGTCGCCAGGGCCTGCCACTTGTCATCCGCCAGCAGCGGGACTTCGACCAATTCTGTCGTGATCAGTTCGGAGAGCTTCATGCTCGGTCTCAAAACGCGCGCAAGTCACCTTGCCGGGCGCGTAGTGAATGCAACCGATGGTGATGAAACGGTGCAATCGGAAAGTCGGAAACACGGACTTCCGGCTTCCTTGCGTCGGCACATGGAAATAAAAACTGTGCCCCCACAGTCGGAGCGAAACTCCATCCCTGTCCGTGGTGTGGCACTCGTTCGAGCAAGTGATGATGGCTGAAAAAGTTCTTCGCGTCGAAACGTCCGGCCGATCCGCAACCCTGACCCGGCTGGCGGCCAAGCGAATGCTGGCCACCCGGCTGCCGTACTCGCTGTTGCAAAAGGCAGCAATGCGGGCAGCCCTGCTTAGCACGTTGCTGTGGAGTGCCACGGTTACCGCGCAGGGCAATACGCCAACTCCGACGGGCACGGAACAGGCCGGCCAGGGTCAGGCCGGTCAGGGTCAGGCCGGTCAGGGTCAGGCTGGCGTGAACGCGGGCACTCAGGACCCCGGCACGAAGCCACGCATGGAGGTCGACGGCGAATACATCGCCTTCTCCATGAACGAAACGAATGGCATGGAGCTGCCAGAGTTCATCAAGTGGGCTCAGGAAGTGACCGAGCGCGCCTTCACGTTCAGCGATCAGGAGCTGCAGAACTCCGGCCAGGGTGGCGCCCGCGTGAGCTTCCTCGGCACGTTGCGCATCAAGCGCGAGCGCTTCAAGGACGACTTCTTCTCGTTCTTCCAGACGATGCTCTACATCAAGGGCTTCGCCGTGTTGCCGCGCGGTGAAGGCTCGCTGGAGATCCTCGAGATCGTGTCGATGAATGGTCCGCGCAACCGCGAGATCACGAACGGCGCCAAGTACGTGACGCCCGACGAGTTGCCGACCTACCGCAACCAGACTGGCGTGCCGATCCTGACCACGGTGCCGCTGAAGAACATCAACGCGACGATTGCGACCAACGCACTGCGTCCGTTCTTCGCCAGCACCGGTTCGCCGCAAGGTGGCGGTTCGCTGACGCTCGGCAACGTCGGCAACAACACGGCGATGCTGCTGCAGGGTTTTGGCCCGCAGGTCTACGCGGCCGTCGAGCTGCTGAAGCTCGTCGACGTTCCCGTCGAACAGCCCAACCTCGTCGTGCAGGTGGTGCCGCTGCAAGAAGCTGCGCCGGAAGAACTCGAGCCGATCCTCACGGAAGTGCTCGAAAGCCGCAGCCGCATCCGCCAGCAGGTCCTGCAAGAACAAGGCGCCGCGCAAGGTGGTGCCCCCGGCGCCTCGGGCCAGCCCCAACTGAAGATCGTCGTCAACTCGACGCAGAAGGCCCTCGTGCTCAGCGGCACGCAGGAGCAGGTTCGCGACGCGCTCGAACTCATCGCGCGCCTCGACGTGCCGGGCCAGACGATCGAAGGCACGGCGAGCGTGATCCGCTTGAAGAACGTGCTCGCCGAAGACCTGCGCACGACGTTGCACACGTTCATGCAGGAAGACAACCAGGCCGAAACCCAGGCCCAGCAGGGTGCCGGTGCGGGTGCTTCGCAGGCCCGCCGCACGCGCCGCACGGTCATCCAGGACCACAAGGAGAGCAACAGCCTGCTGATCTCGGCCGCGGCGACGAAGTACAAGCAGATCGTCGCCCTGATCGACCAACTCGACCGCCGCCAGCCGCAGGTGCTCATCGAAGCGGCACTCGTGGAACTGACCACGGGCGACCTCGACCGCTTCGGCGTCGAACTCGGCCTCATCGACCTCAAGAGCAACGGCGACTTCACGCGCGGTTTCAGCTACACGAGCTTTGGCCAGTCGGCCTTCCAGGACAACGACGCGGACGGTTTGCCCGATACGCGCCTGCCCGACTTCGACAACCCGCTGCAGGGCATCACGGGCGGCATCATCAGCGGCGGCGACTTCGCCGTTCCACTGCTCATCAACGCGTTGTCGACGGACGACACCGCCAACATCCTGTCGTTGCCGAGCGTGCTCGTAAACAACAACGAGACCGCCGTCGTGAAGACGGAAGAAGAGCGCCCGACGACGACCAACAGCCAGAACTCAACTGGCAACGTGGCTGGCAACGGCACGCCGCGCAACGCCGGTATCACGATGGAGATCTCGCCGACGATCTCGCCGAACAACTACCTGCGCCTCAACATCAACCTCGAGGTCAGCCGGTTCGTCGGCGCCTTCGACTCGAACTCGCCGACCGGCGGTGGCATCGTGCTGCGTCGTTCGATCCGCACCCAGGTGACGATGCCGAGCAACGCGACGATGGTGCTCGGCGGTGTCATCGAGGACTCCGAGTCGTACAACGACGGCGGCATCCCGTTCCTGAAGGACATCCCGATCCTCGGGTTCTTCTTCCGCAAGAGCGAGAGCACGACCAACAAGACCAACCTCTACTTCTTCGTCACGCCGAGCATTCTCGACGACGACGACTTCCAGGACCTCTACCACGTGAGTTTGCAGCGCAAGCTCGAGGCCCAGGATTACATCGGCGAACGGCGCCTGCGCATCATCGACCGCAAGTGGACCGGCTCGGCTGGCGCGCAAGCCCGCACGATCGAGGACACCGGCTCGACGATCGAGGACATCGACGCGCAGGGTGGCTACGACATGCCGCTCTACGAACGCTCGCACAAGCTCGAGGAGAAGAAAGTGCCGGGCCTGCCTTCGGCGCCGATGCTGCCCAACGCCGGAACCGAGACCTCGGGAGTTCGCAGTCGATGAGCGCGCAACCCGTTGGTGCTGGGTCCGTGTTCCAGGATCGCATTCGCGAGGGCCTGCTGCGCAAGGCTGGGCTCAACCAGGCGCAGATCGACGAAGCGCTGCAGACCGAGCGGGATACGGGCCAACAGCTCGACCAGATCCTGATCGGCAAGAACCTGCTGCCCGAGCCGAAGTGCATGCAATTCTTTGCAGACTTCCTCGGGCTTGAGTTCCGCCCGAGCCTCGAAGGCGTCAGCGTGCCGAGCGTGTTCATCCAGAACGTGCCCGTGCAGTTTGCGCGCACGCACGGTCTCGTCGCCATCGAGGACACCGGCACTTTGCTGCGCGTCGCCACCAACCGGCCGCTCGACGTGCAGCCGATGGACGACCTCGCGACGATGTTGAGCCGCGAAGTCGAAGCCGTGCTCGCGACGCGCGGCGAACTCGCCAACCTCATCAATCGCGCCTACCGCCACAAGGCGGACGGCGTCGACGAAGCGCTGCAGGATGTCAAGGACACCGACATCGTCAGCATCGCCGAGAACATCCACGAGTCGGAAGACCTGCTCGACGCCAACAAGGCGCCGGTCATCAAGCTCGTCAACATGCTGCTGTTCCAGGCGCTCAAGCTGCGCGCTTCGGACATCCACCTGCAGCCCTATGCCGACCGACTGCAGGTCCGCATGCGCATCGACGGCGTGCTCTACGACATGGAGTCGGTGCCGCGCCGCGCGCAGGACGCGATCATCTCCCGCGTCAAGGTCATGGGGAAGATGGACATCGCCGAACGCCGCCTGCCGCAGGACGGCCGCGCGTCGATCCGCGTCGGCGACGGCGACGTCGACGTGCGCATCAGCACAATTCCCGTGGCGGGTGGCGAACGCGTCGTCTTCCGCATCCTCGACAAGACGACCAAGATCTACTCGCTCGACCAGATCGGCCTCGACGCCGACGCGCAGCGCACGATCAACCGCTACATCAACTACAGCCACGGCGTGATCTTCGTGACGGGCCCGACGGGCTCGGGCAAGACGACGACGCTGTATGCCTGCCTCGACGCGATCAACGCGCCCGAGCTGAACATCCTCACCATCGAGGACCCCGTCGAATACAACCTCGACGGCATCAGCCAGGTACAGGTGAACGTGAAGAAGGGCCTGTCGTTCGCCGCCGGCCTGCGCTCGTTCTTGCGCCAGGATCCCGACGTCATGATGGTCGGCGAGGTGCGCGACAACGAAACGGCCGACATCGCGATCCGCGCGGCGCTCACGGGCCACCTCGTGTTCTCGACGGTGCACACGAACGACTCGGCGTCGACCGTGTCGCGTCTGCTCGATATCGGCGTCGAACCCTACCTGGTGTCGTCGTCGCTGCTGCTCGTGATCGCCCAGCGCCTGCTGCGCACGGTCTGCCCGAACTGCCGCGAACCGGTCGAACCCGACCAGAAGATGCGGTACTTCCTCGAAGACCTGAAGCTGACGCCGGACCAGTTCCCCGACGGCAAGATCATGATGGGCAAGGGCTGCGACGAGTGTTTCCGTTCGGGCTACTCCGGGCGAACGGCGATCTACGAGGTCATGCCGATCGACACCCAGATCCAGGAGCAGATCATCAACAAGTCCTCGGCCAGCACCATCAAGCGCGGAGCGCTCGAACGTGGCCTGAAGACCTTGCGCATGGACGGCGTGCAGAAGCTTCTGAACGGTCTCACGACCCCGGATGAAGTCCTGCGCGTGACCCAGCTCGACGTGACGTAGCCGGCTGCCTCACGCCGCCTGCTACCTGCCCCCGCCCCCCTCTACCTGACTCTTTCCTGACCACGGACGCCTGTGCCGATCTTCGAATACAAAGCGATCGACGGGGAGAACAAGACCAAGAAAGGCATCATCGATGCCGACACTCCCCGGGACGCGCGACTGAAGCTCAAGAAGGAGCGGCTGTTCGTCACGGACATCCGCGAAGCCAAGGGCAAGAAGACCGGCGGCGTGCGCATCAAGGGCGTCACCGGCGTCGAAACGCCGAACAAGGCACGCACTGAGCAGGTCGCGGCCGTGACGCGCCAGATGGCATCGCTGCTGCAGGCCGGCATTCCGCTGGCCGAAGCGCTGCGCATGATCATCGAGCAGGCTCCCGACAAGAAGATCGAGAGCGCGTTCCGCGACATCCGCGAAAAGGTGACCCAGGGCATGCCGCTCGGCGACGCCGTGCTGCAGCACCCCGCCTACTTCACAGACCTCTACTCCAACATGGTGAAGGCCGGCGAGTCCGCAGGCTCCCTTGACAAGGTGCTCGTGCGCCTCGCGGGCTTCCTGCAGGCCCAGACCCGGCTCAAGAACAAGGTCGGCGCCGCCCTCATCTACCCGATGGTCATGTCGGGCGTCGGCGTCATCGTCGTCGCCGTGCTCATGACCTTCGTCGTGCCGCGCGTGACGCAGTTGATCAAGGGACGCGGCCAGGATCTGCCGCTGCCGACCCACATCCTCATCACCTGCTCGAACTTCCTCGTCAACTACTGGCTGCTCGTGTTGATCGGGCTCTTGCTGCTCACGATCGGCTTCCAGGTGTTCTTGAACAGTGACCGCGGCAGCCTCGCCTGGGATCGGTTCAAGCTGCGGTTGCCGGTGTTTGGCGACCTCATGCGCAAGCAGGCGATGGCGCGCTTCTCGATCACGCTGGCGACGCTGCTGCGATCGGGTGTGCCCGCCTTGCAGGCGATCCAGGTGACGAAGAGTGTGCTCGACAACAAGGTGCTGCAGAACGCCTTGCAGGGTGTGCACGACCGCGTGCTCGAAGGCACGGACATCGCGACCCCGATGAAGATGTCGGGCGCGTTCCCGAGCACGATCACCTACATGGTCGGCGTCGGTGAGCAGGCCGGCAACCTCGAAGAGATGCTCGAACGCATCGCCGGCACCTACGACGAGGAAGTCGACCTCGCGACGCAGAAGCTGACTTCGGTGATCGAGCCGCTCATCATCGTTCTGCTCGCCGTCGTCGTCGCCGGCATCGTCATTGCGATCGTGATGCCGCTGCTGCAGCTGCAGCGCGCCTGATCACGCGGAGCTTGCCGCGTGGCGAACGCGGGCGATCTCACGATCGCCCGCGCCCTGCAAGCCGCCCTACTGCAGGAACAGCATCTCGCGGGACTTCGGCAACGGCCACTCACCGTCGTCGACCATCGTCTCGAGGCTGTCCGCGATCTCGCGCACCTTCTGCATCGCGGGGATCACCTTGTCGCGATACGTCTTGGCATGCTCGTGCGGCGCGCCGGCGTGATGTTCGGCGTGCTCAAAGCAGGTCGTGAGGTCCTCGATGGCCAACACGAACGCTTCGATGCGCGCCGACATCTCGCGCAGGCGCCTCTCCTGCACCTTGACGTCGATGCCGCAGGCCTTCGCCGCACCCACGCTCTGCGCGACCGCGAGCTGCGCCCGCTGCGCCGCCGGCAGGATCATCGTGCGGCCGAGGGACAACGCGCTCTGCCCTTCGATCGCGATGGCCTTGCAGTAGGCCTCGAACATGATGTTCATGCGCGACTCGGTCTCCTTGCTGGACAGGACCGCGAAGCTCTCGAACAGCGCCACGTTCTTCGGCGAGTTGAAGTTGCCGATCGCGTCGACCGCGTTGCGGAAGTTCGGCAAACCGCGGCGCTCGGCCTCGGCGTGCCATTCGGCGGAGTAGCCGTTGCCGTTGAACAGGATGCGCTGGTGCTTCTTGAACAGGTCCACCACCACATCGTTCACGGCCGCTTCCAGGCCCTTCTGGCCCTTCAGCTTCTCGATCTCGCCCGCGATGTAGGACAGCGATTCGGCGACGATCGTATTGAGCACCGTGTTCGGCTTGCCACACGCCTGGCTGCTGCCAACCGCGCGGAACTCAAACTTGTGGCCCGTGAACGCAAACGGCGACGTGCGGTTGCGGTCGGTGGCGTCGCGCGGCAGCGATGGCAGCACCGACACACCCAGGCGCATGGTGTCCTTCTTGCGCTCGCCGCCCTTCGTGCCGGCGATCAACGCATCGACGATGTCGGTGAGCTGCTCGCCGAGGTAGATCGACAGGATCGCGGGGGGCGCTTCGTTGGCGCCGAGGCGATGGTCGTGGCCGGCGTGGGCGATCGTGACGCGCATGAGGTCTGCATGCAGATCCACGGCGCGCATGACGGCCGCGAGCATGACGACAAACCGCATGTTCTCGGACGGCGACTTGCCCGGCTCGAGCAGGTTCTCGCCCGTGTCGGTCGCCATCGACCAGTTGTTGTGCTTGCCCGAGCCGTTGATGCCCGAGTACGGCTTCTCGTGCAGCAGGCACTGGAAACCATGCCGCTGCGCCACCTGCTTCAGCACTTCCATGCAGAGCATGTTGTGGTCGATCGCGATCGTGGTGCGCTCGAAGATCGGCGCGAGTTCATACTGGCTCGGCGCCACTTCGTTGTGCCGCGTCTTCACGGGCACGCCAAGCTTCCAGAGCTCCAGTTCGACTTCCTGCATGAACGCGAGCACCCGCGGCGCAATCGAGCCGAAGTAGTGATCCTCGAGCTCCTGGCCCTTCGGCGGCTTCGCACCAAACAGCGTGCGGCCCGTCGCGATGAGGTCAGGACGCAGCACGTAGAGGTCGCGATCGATGAGGAAATACTCCTGTTCGCAGCCGAGCGTCGGATAGACGAACTGGACCTTCGCGTCGCCGAGCAACCGCAGCAGACGCACCGCTTCGCGGTTCAACGCTTCCGTGCTGCGCAGCAGCGGCGTCTTCTCGTCGAGCGCTTCGCCCGTCCACGAGCAGAACGCCGTCGGAATGCACAACGTCGAACCATTCAACGTCTCGCGCAGAAACGCGGGCGACGTGGGATCCCAGGCCGTGTAGCCGCGCGCTTCAAACGTCGCGCGCAGGCCACCACTCGGGAACGAGCTCGCGTCAGGTTCGCCCTTGATGAGCGCCTTGCCGCTGAACTCCATCAACAGTTCGCCATTCTCAAGGTTCGCGAAGCTGTCATGCTTCTCGGCCGTCGAGCCGGTCATCGGCTGGAACCAGTGCGTGAAGTGCGTGGCGCCACGTTCGGTGGCCCACTCCTTCATCGCATTGGCGACCTGGTCGGCGAGCGCCGAATCGAGTTCCTGACCGTGCTCCATGCAGGAGCGCAGCGCCTTGTAGGCATTCTCCGACAGCCGCGACCGCATCTGGTCGAGACCGAAGACATTTGCTCCAAACAGTTCGGGCAGTGGCGTACGCGGAGAAACCTCCGCGGCGACAGGGGTTTTCCTGGCAATGAGTTGAATGGCGGCGGCACGCGCGGCGGCTGACACGAAGCGACCTCCGGAGTTGGATTCTGGAAGAGACAGAAAAGTCGAGATTCGACCGCGCAACACTAGCTGCCGCGCGCCCCGAAAGCACGCAGGGAGGTCGACGACCACGGATCCGGGCGCAACCGGGGTTTTCCACATTGTCACGCCAGCATGTGGAGAACGCATCCGCGGAGTTGCGGTTGCGGCCTTCGCCACACCGCGTACCGTCTTATCTCTGCTTCCTTCCACGCCCCCACCGCCGATGCGCCGCTTCGCCCTGCTCTGCCTGCTCGCCAGTTGTGCCACCGCGCCAGAACCACTGGCCGAACCTCCGCTTCGCATCGACGTGCAGTCACTGCAGCCCGGCTGGCTCACCAACCTGCTGGCGCCTGCAGCGACCGGCTCCTCCGCCGCCAGTGCCGGCCCCACTTCCCAACTGCGCATCGTGGCCTTCGCAGTGCGCGAAGAGCCCCTCGGCCAGCCCGCGCAGGATCTCGCGACCGTGATCACGGCGACGAACGGCACCCCATTCCCGGGCGCCAGCTCCACGCTGCGTACGAGCCGGGTCCTCACCGGCGACCCCGCCAAGGAGTGGGCGCGTGCCGCCGCAGAGCGCCCGGACTTCGAAGTGCAGGAACTCGGCCGCGCCGAGGCCCTCGTGGGCCCGGAACTCGCCGCCCGCATCGCCAGCAACGCGCCGCCATTCCACTTCACGCTGGCGAACCGCGACGGCGTGATCCACCTGGCCCTGCAGAGCGCGGCAGGGGATCTGCTCACCTTCGCCCCGGAGCTCCGTCGGACTGGAGACACGGCGATCCTCTGGATGCCCGCCCGCGACGATGGCATCCGCCTCGCGTTCTGCTTCGAACACTCTGGCGCCGCCGAGCCGGCGGCTGTGAGCACCGCAATCACTGCCGCGAAGACCACCACCCAGGCCACCGAGGCCGCGACCACGACCATGCCCGCCGCCAACGAGACCATCGAACGACAGCTCGCGCTGGCACGGTCCGCCATCGGCGAACAGAACCGCCGGCCCGCACTGCTCGCCCTGGCGCGGCGCCTGCAGCAGCCAGAACTCGAGGACGTGCTGTTGTGCGCCGACGAAGCCGCCCTCCTCACGATCGCCACCCAGTTGCCAGCGGCGGGCGAGCTACCGGTAGGCCCCGAAGCGTCCTGGGCGTTTGCACGCAAGGTCTGGACCGCGATCGCTATGGTGCTGCAGCGCGACAGCGCGAGCCCGGCCCTGCGCGCCAGCCTGCTGCGCCACCTCGGCGCCGTCTACTACGATCCGACCACGCTCGAACTGCTGGTGCAGGCCGCCAACGGCGAGGCCGCCATGGCCGCCGCGCTGCAGGACGAGAACCTCACGGCACTCGGCGATCGCTCGACGGCGTCGCGCGTTCGCGCCAAGGAATGGCTCGCCGCGCGCGGGGTCGTCGTGCCCGGTTATGACCCGCTCGGGGCACTGGCCTCGCGACAACGGGCCCTGCGGGCGCACGCGGCCCAAGCGGCAACGCAAGCGGCGGCCACCGGCGCTGCGGAGGCAGGTCGATGAGCACGGCAACCCCCATCACCAAACCACCGCGGACCAAACCTCGCCATCGTTGGCGCCGCCGGTTCCTCTGGTGCGTCGGCATCGCCCTCGGCGCGCGGCTCGGCCTCGCTCTCGCCATGCCATGGCTCGTCAACTTCGGCGCGAGCTTCGTCGGCTGCACGGCCACGTACCGCAGCGCCACACTGTCGCTGCTCGGACTGTCGCTGCACCTTGAAGACCTCGAAGTGCGCGACACCGCGGCCCCGGCCGACGAGGCGCCGTTGCTGGTCGCGCAGGAAATCACCGCCGACGTCTCCACCTGGCAACTGCTGCACGGACAGCTCGCCGTCGTCGATGCCGCGTTGAGCGGTTGTTCGCTGCACGTCGTCCGCAACGCCGACGGTTCGCTGCGCCTGCCAGCCGCGATGCTGCCACCTCCGGCCGCGGCAACCGCGCCAGCCGAGCCCGCCGCGCCACCCACAAACGCAGCTACGACCGAGGTCCTGCCGCCGTTCGAACTGCCGCTGCGCATCGCGTCCGCGCGCGTCTCCGGCCTGCAGATCCACTGCCGCGACGAGACGTCGACGCCCGCGCGCGACTTCGCCGCCACCATCGATGTCGATGTGGCGGACGTCGGTCGCCCCGATGGCCCAATGCATCTCACCGTGCGCGCCGAGAGTCCGGGCCTGCTCGACCAACTGCACCTGCAGGCCAACGCGACCACTTCGCGCGATCACCTCGAACTGCAGTGGCAACTCACCGTGCGCGGCGTGCATCTCACCGAGTTGCCGTTGCCGAGAGGCACCCTCGACCCGCTCGGCAAGGTTCGCGAAGGCGACCTCGACGTCGGCGGTTCGGTCACCGTCGAGCGCGCACCCGACTCTGGCAGCCTCGCGGGCCTCACCGGCGAAGTGCTCCACACGCTGCAACTGGATGCCACCGAACGACTGCGCGTGCGCGCGTCGCTCGGGCCGTTGCAGCGCACCGGCGAGCACTTTGCGGCCCCGCTCACGGCGGAACTGCACTGCCCCGACCTCATCGACCACCTCGTGCTGCAGCAAGGGGAAGTTCGGTTCGCGCCAGCACAAGCCGATCTCTCTGGGACCCTCGCGGGCCGCGGGCTCACGCTGCGCAGCCTCGCCCCGATGCTGAAGGAACTCGGCATCACGCTGGCGGACGGCGGCCTCGAGATCGGTGCACAGCTCGCGGCGACGGTGCCCTTGCAGTCGGGATCCCAGCTGGCGGCGCGCCTGCAGGACGTTGTCGTGCGCCACCGAGAAGAACGCCTCGACCTCGCCTTGCTCCACCTCACCGGTGTGCAGGCCGACGCGACCGGCGCCACGATCGACCGCATCGAGATCACCGGCCCCAACGTGCACTTTCGGCGTGAACCGGACGGCGCACTCGCGATCGCCGGCATTCGCCTGCATCCCGCTCCGGCAAGCAGCCGCGCGCCGGTCACGGCCCCAGCGCCCACGCCCGCGGCCGGCCCGACCACCTGCCCCGCCGTGCGCATCAAACACATCGACTGGCATGACGGCGCGGTGCACTTCACCGATGCGACGTTGCCGGGCTCGCCGAGCCTCGCGGTCGCCGACCTGCAGATCGAGGCCGAAGAACTCGCGTTCGGCATCGACCAAGCCCCGGGCCGCGCCACCGCCAGCCTGAGCCTGCCCGGCAACGTAACCTCGCTGCGCGCCCAACTGCGCGTGCAACCCAACGCCCACGGCGCCGCGGGCGACCTGCAGCTCGATGCAACCGGCATCACGGCCAAAGGCCTCGTGCCGTGGCTGCACAGCGCGGGCATCGAACCGGTCTTCACCAATGGATCGCTCGGCGTCGCCATCTCGGGCGAAGTCACGATCGCGGACGGTGCCGTCGCGGCCGCCGGACGCGTAGCGAACCTGCGCCTGCAGGACGCCGGGGCCGTGCTCCTGAGCGTGCGCAACGTCGAACTGCAGGGCCTGCGCAGCGACGCCACGGGACTGGATCTCGGCACCGCGCGCCTGGACGAACCCCATCTCGTGGTCGAACAGTGGCCCGAAGGCCGCCTGCGCCTCGCCGGCTTGCAGTTTGGTCCCGCGCCAGCTTCCAACGCCGCACCAGCCGCCAACAGCCCGCCAGCCGCCGAACCCACGAACCCCGCCCCAGCCATGGCCGCGGGCGCGCTGCGCACGGGCCCGATGTCGCTGCAGTCCGCGCAGATCACGTTCCGCGACCGCCGCGCCGAACCGCGCGATCTGCAGCTCGGCGTCAGTGCCGAACTCGGGCCGTACCGTGGTGACGGCACCAGAACCACGTTCCTCGCCAATCTGCGCCTGGACCAGGCCGTCGAAACGCTGGAGCTGCGTGGTGAGTTCCAGGCCACGGCCGCGGGCCTGCAACTCGAGGCCAACGTCGAGGGCAAGGGCCTGCACGGCGACCAGCTCTCCCCGCTGCTGCCGCCAAACCTGCGTTCGACGTTGTCCAATGGTTCGCTGCAGGCCCAGCTCTCGCTCATGACGCGCACGCTGGCGAACGCGACGGCGCTCGATCTGACCGCGCAGCAGATCACCCTGCGCGATCGCGACGAAGAACTGCTCGCCATCGACCGCGTCGAACTGCACGCGCCGAGCCTCGGCCCGCTGCTGGTCCATATTGCGAGCCTGCAGGTGGACGGGGTTCGCGCCATCGCTGCGCAGACGCCCGAAGGGCTCGCGGTGCCGGGCTTCCTCATCCTGCCTACGCCAATCGCCGCTAGCCCGACGCCCGCAGCCGACCAGCCCGCGCCGCCAGAAGCTGCTACGAATGTGCGCCCCGCCGCGGCCCGCGACAACGCGCTGACCTTGCCAGCGCTGCGCATCGACGCGCTGCGCGTGGCCCTGGAACGGCTGCGCTTCCGCGACCGCGTGCTCGGCGAATCAACGCCGCTCGAACTCGGTGCACGCGTCGAACTCGACGAACCGTGGGCCACGAGCAAGGACCTCGTCGAGACGCCCGCCGCGCGCCTCTCCTGTACGGTAACCGCAGCCCCACTCTGCAACGAGCTGCGCGTTGTTGCCCTCCTGCAACCCTTCCTGTTGACGCCAACGCTGGACCTCCGGCTGGTCGCGGTCGGCATCGATCCGACCGCGATCGCGAAGGTGCTGCCCACACTCGGCGAACGCATCGGCGGCACCACCTCCAACGCAACGCTCACCGCCCACGTACACGCCTTCCTGGATCTGCGCCGACGTGATCCTGCCCGCTTCGACCTGTCGCGACCGTTCGGGGCCCAGATCCTGCTCGAGGACCTCGAACTGCGCGACGCCGCGTCGGACACTTCGTTCCTCTCGATTCCGTCGATCGACGTGCTCGCGCGCTCGATCGATCCGGTGACCGGCAACGTGCTGCTGAAGACCATCGACATCGATGGCCCCGTGCTGCACGTCTCGCGCACCCAGAACGGCATCGAATGCGGCGGGTTCGTCTTCCGAGAAGCGCCAGCAGCCGCTGCGGACACGGCCCCAACACCGCCCAAAGCCCCCATTCCTCTAGCCGAAGCCACCAAGGCGCCGCCCGAGTTTTCGATCGATCGCCTGCGCGTGCAGGGTCTGTCGTTCGACTTCCGCGACACGCTGACCTCGCCGGTGACGCACCTGCCCCTGCGAGACCTCGATCTCGACCTGCAGCACTTCTCGACGGAGGCCCTGCGCGAACCGCAGTCGTTCACGTTCCAGCTGACGATGCGCGGCGGCGAAGTCGAACTGCCGCGCCGCCTGATCCACAGTTCGGTAGTCGCGGGCCTGCTCGGATCGACGGCCACCGCGCTGCGAGGCGGCGCGGACCAGCACGAGATCGAACGGCGCCCGCTGTTTCAGGAGATGGTGCTAACCGGCCAGATGCAGGTCTATCCGCTGGCCCGCGGCACCTGCAGCTTCGACCTCACGGGCTTCGAAGTGCCCGCCATGCGCGGCCTCGCCAACCTCGGCGGTGTCGTCCTCAACGACGGCCTCGTCGATGCGAGCATCAAGACGACGAGCCTCGGCCCCGCCGGCACCAAGGTGAAGTCCGACCTCACGTTCACGTGGCTGTCGATCGCCGAACCACCGAACGGCCCGATCTCGACCTACCTGAAGTTGCCCGCCCCGCTCGACACCGTGCTCTGGGTGCTGCGCAACGACGCCGACGAACAGCGCATTCCGATGCAGGTCGAGTTCCCGGCCAAGGGCATCAGCCCGGTCACGATCCGCGATGCGGCCGTGGAGTCGCTCACCTTGCTGATCGGCAAGGCGATCGGCAGCGCGCCCATGCGGGCGGCCGGGGCCGTGACCGGCCTGCTTGGCCTCACCGGCGCGCGCAGCGACCTGCCCGAACTCATCACCGCAGTGCCGAGCAATCCCGGCGAAACGGATGCCGACTTCGGAGCGCTGTCCAAGCTGCTCGCGGCGACCGCCGACGATCCCGCAGTCAAGTTCGTGCTGCACCACGAACTCGGCGCCGGCGACCTCGAACGAGCGGCCGCGCTCGCCAACCCGCCAGAGGACGTGGTCCGGTCGACGATCGCCCGGCTGCGCGCCCGCCGGGCCGAACTCAGCGCCGCCCGCGGCCAACTGGCTCTGACGGCCAGCGCGCTCTACGCAGCGGGCAGTCATGACGCGGCGGCTGCCAGGACCCGGCTGCTGACCATGGACACCGAACTCGGGCAGGTCGAAGTGACACTCGACAAGACCCTGGCCATGTTCGATGGCGATTCCCGGCACACCCGCGACCGCAACACCCGGCGGGCCGCCATCAACCTCGGCAGCCTGCGCCTGGAAGCCGTGCGCGCCGCCTTGGCAGCCCGGCTGCCGCCCGGTTCGTCCGATCGCATCGAACTCCGGCCCGCGCGAGCAGTTGGCCACGACGGGCGGCCGTTGGGCGGCCAGGTCGTCATCACGCCGCGACCGCGGCAAGTCCCCAACACCGTGATCCTGCAAAAAGATGGCACGGAACGGACCTTCGAACGGCAT
Organism: Planctomycetota bacterium; assembly: GCA_020851075.1. Taxonomy (GTDB): domain Bacteria; phylum Planctomycetota; class UBA1135; order UBA1135; family UBA2386; genus JADZDL01. The sequence goes on from JADZDL010000075.1 coordinate 19,239, forward strand.
TAGAGACAAGGTTTGTACGTGTCCCCCGGTGGCCACGGGCCGATGGATGCCGTTCAATAGCCTTCTACCCGCTTCCCTGCGCCAGCCGATAACCCGCTATGGCTAGAAACGCCCTTGGCATCGCCCTCGTCACCGCAACCTGCTGGTTTGCGGACGCCGCGATGGCTCAGACTTCCGCCACGAACCCGCAGCGCCCGGCGCGCGGGGTGGAGAGCACGGTGCCGCTCCGGCGCATCAAGGCCGAGGCCACCAAACTCGACTCGCTGCTGGCGACCGGCCTGCAGCGCCGCCGCGAAGAGCCCCTGCCGGTGGTCGACGACGCGACCTTCCTGCGCCGGTCGTACCTGAACATCGTCGGCCGCATCCCGACCCTGCAGGAGACCGAAGCGTTCCTGGCCGACCAGGAGCCGCAGAAGCGCGACCTACTCTGCGATCGGCTGCTGGACTCGCAGGGCCGCACCAGCCACTTCGCCAACTTCTGGTTCGACCTGCTGCGCGTGAAGTCGCGCCAGCGCCAGCTCAACGGCGAGCCGTTTGCCCACTTCCTGCGCGAGTCGATCCAGCAGGACAAGCCGTACGACCAGCTCGTGCGCGAGTTGCTGACCGCCGACGGCGCCGCCCACGAAAGCGGCCACGGCGCGACCGGCTATCTGCTGCGCGACATGAACATGCCGCACGATGCGATGGCCAACACGCTGCGCATCTTCCTCGGCACGCGGCTCGAATGCGCGCAGTGCCACAACCACCCCTTCGATACGTGGACGCAGAAGGAGTTCTATGAGATGGCGGCGTTCTTCGGGGGCATCCGCTACCGCACCGACGAACAGATGAAGACGCTGGCCGGCGCGCGCACGCTGCTCGCCAACGCCGACGATCGTACGAAGGCCCAGGCTCGCAACCTGCTGCAGCGCATGAGCCAGGGCATCAGCGGCACCGGCACCGGGGTCGAACGCCTGCCCGACGACTACAAGTACGACGACCAGAAGCCGCAGAGCCCGATCCTCGCCAATACGATCTTTGGCGCCGACGTGAAGCTCAAGTACCCGGCCGACACGCGGCCCGGCAAGCGCCCGACCCCGCGCGCGGCCAAGGGGCGCGGTGAACGCGCTCCCGAAGCCAACAGCCGCGCAGCACTCGCCGACTGGATGACGAGCAAGAAGAACCCGCGCTTTACGAAGATGATCGTGAACCGCATGTGGGCGCGCACGTTCGGCAAGGGCCTCATCGAGCCCCTCGATGATTGGAAGAAGGACACGGAAGCCGTCCACCCCGAACTGTTCGAGCAACTCGAGAAGCTGCTCATCGACCTCGACTACGACCTGCGCCAGTTCGAACGCGTGCTCGTGCACATGCACCTGTTCCAGCGCGCGACGCCGAGCGAGGACCCGGCAACGGACGTTCCCTACGCGTTTGCGGGCCCGCTGGGGCACCGCCTCAGCGCCGAGCAGCTGTGGGACTCGTTGCTGACGCTCGTCTATGACGACATCGACGAACGGCTGCGGCCGCTCGACGCGCGCGCCAAGGAAGCCTACGACCAGTACGAGGAGCTGAAGACCGCGACGCCCGAACAGATCGTCGCCATGGTCGAAGAGCGCCGCAATCCGGGCAAGATGTCGCGCGAGCAGATGCAGGATCAGCGCGAGAATGCGCGCCGCCAGCTCGCCGCCGACGCGGAACTGCAGAAGCGCGCGCAGCCCCTGCTGCGCGAACTCGCCATGGCCCGCCGCCAAGGCGACCTGAAGCGCATCGCCGAGATCGCCCAGCAATTGCAGGCCGCCGGTTTCGACCTCGGCCAGCGTTCGGCGCGCGGCCGGGAAGATGGCCAGATGCTGCGCGCAAGCGACCTCACCCAGCCAGCGCCCGCCAACCACCCGTTGCACGTGTTTGGTCAGTCCGACCGCGAGACCATCGATGCGGCTTCGACCGCGGCGACGGTGCCGCAGGTCCTCACGATGTTGAACGGCTTCCTCGACCAGAAGGTGCTCGAAGGCGCGTCGGCGTTGAAACGCGACCTGGAAACCGCGCCCAATGGCGAACGCCGCGTGCGCATCGCATTCCTCACGGTCCTCAATCGGGAGCCGAGTCCCGACGAAGTGAAGGTCTGGCGCCGCGCCATCGCCATCGACGGCGAAGCGGTGATCCGCGATCTCGTCTGGGTGCTGTGCAACAGCAACGAATTCCGCTTTGCGCGCTGAACGGAGCCAACCATGACCCTACGTGACCTCATCCAGAAGACCGACCTCGCAGGCCGGCGCACGTTCCTTTCCGGCATGGCGAGCTCGATGCTCGGCGTATCCGCCGGCGCCACGTTTGGCCCGCGCGCGATCGCGGCGGCGCTCGGCCAGAACCCCGCCCAGGACCCCGCAGGCCGCACCGCCGCGGGGCAACAACCCGACAAGCCGATCCTGCTAGGTCGCGCCAGCGCCAAGCACGTGATCTACCTGTTCATGCGCGGCGGCATGAGCCACCTCGACACCTTCGATCCCAAACCAGGCAAGGCCACGCAAGGCCCCACCGAAGCGCTGCGCACGCGCGCCGACGGGGTGCTGCTCGGCCAGTATTTCCCGCTGCTCGCCGAGCAGATGGACAAGGTCTGCCTCGTGAGTTCGATGCAAAGCCGACAGGGGGCCCACGAACAGGCCCAATACGTGATGCGCACGAGCTTCGAGATGCGCGGCACGATCCAGCACCCAAGCCTCGGCGCCTGGGTAAACCGCATGGCTGGTCGCCAGAATGCGAGCCTGCCGGGCCACGTCATCGTCGGCGGCGGCGGCGACATGCCCAACGCCGGCTACTTCCCGCCCGAGTACCAGGCTCTGCCGATCAGCAGCGCCGACGACGGCCTGCAGAACGCCGCCCTGCCGCGCGGCGTCGACGAGGAACGTTTCCAGCGCCGCATGAAGCGCCTCGAAGAACTCAACCAGGCGTTCGCCGAGAAGAACCACCAGCGCGACGTCACGGCCTACAGCAAGTCCTACGCGGAAGCCGTGCGCCTCATGCGCAGCAGCGACCTCGCTGCGTTCGACCTCGGCCTCGAATCGGCCGCGATGCGCAAGGCCTACGGCGAGAACCCATTTGGCTCCGGCTGCCTGCTCGCGCGCCGCATGGTCGAACACGGTGTGCGCTACACCGAGGTCGTGAGCAACGGCTGGGACACGCACGCGGACAACTTTGATCGCCTCGGCGACCTCACGCCGGCCATCGACCAGGGCCTGTCCGCCCTGCTCGCCGATCTCGAAGCGCGCGGCCTCCTGCGCGAGACGCTCGTCGTGCTCGCGACTGAGTTTGGCCGCACGCCCGACATCGATGAGGACCAGGGCCGCAACCACTACCCGAAGGCGTTCAGCTGCCTGCTCGCGGGCGGCGGCATTCGCGGCGGCCAGCGCTACGGCAAGACCGACGACGAAGGTCGCGACGTTGCCGAAGACCCCGTTTCGATCCAGGACTTCAACGCCACGATCGCGCACGCCTGTGGCCTGCCCCTGGACCACGTACTCACTTCGCCCTCCGGCCGTCCGTTCAAGGTGGCCGACAAGGGTTCGCCAGTCACTTCGATCTTTGCCTGATCTTTCGTTCCCCTCAATAGATCCTTCCGTCAGTTCCCTGCACTACCGACCAATGAACGCTCGTTTCCTCCCCCTGCTCGTTGCTGCGGCCCTCGCAGTCTCTTCAGAAGCCCAAGACAAGAAGCCCGCTGGCGACGCCAAGAGCGGCAAGGCCGCGGCGGCCGCCAAGGTTGACTTCGAGAAGGAGATCTTCCCGATCCTCGAGAAGCGCTGCGTCGAGTGCCACTCGACGGCCAAGGCGGGCCCCGATGGCCGCATGAAGAAGCCGAAGGGCGGCGTCGTGCTCGATTCGAAGGACGGCATCACGTCCAGCAAGAAGGGCAAGCTCGTCGTCGCGAAGAAGCACGCGGACTCGCTGCTTTTCAAGTCGACGACGCTGCCCGCCGACGACGAAGATCGTATGCCGCCCGCCAAGAAGGGGGATCCGCTCAGCAAGGAGCAGACCGACCTGATCCAGAAGTGGATTGACGAAGGCGCCAACTTCGGCACGTGGACCGGCAAGAAGGAAGGTGCCGACAAGCCTGCTGGTGACAAGCCGGCCGGCAGTGACAAGGGCAAGAGCGACAAGCCAGGTGAAGCCAGCGGTGACAAGCCCAAGGGGAAGGAACACGGCTGATTCCAGCCGCGGTCTTTCCGCCGTTGTCGCTGGCGAGCGAACTCCCGCTCGCCAGCCCACGCTAGCCCGCTATCCCGCCCCTCTCGGTGAATCGATGGTCCGTTCGCTGCTCGTTCTCGCCAGCCTCGCCGTTCCCGCCCTCGCCCAAGGCAAGGTCGACTTCCAACGGCAGATCTGGCCCATTCTCGAGAAGCGCTGCGTCGAATGCCACGCCACCGAGAAGGTCGCCGCCGACGGCACCCGCACGAAGCCCAAGGGCGGCGTGGTGCTCGATTCGAAGGAAGGCATCACGAAGAGCAAGCGCGGCCGCCTCGCCGTAGCCCAGCGCCCCGATGATTCGCTGCTCTACCAGTCGACGACACTGCCCGCCGACGACGAAGACCGCATGCCGCCAGCCAAGAAGGGCGACCCGCTCTCCAAGGCCCAGACCGACCTGATCCAAGCCTGGATCCAACAAGGCGCCGACTTCGGTTCGTGGACCGGCAACAGCAAGGAGGCCCCGGCCGGGACCCCGCCCGCGACCAAGGGCGGCACCAAGCCAGCCGGCACGAAGACCCCCACCAAGCCCACAACCGCCGAGATCCTGGCCGCGCTGCAGAAAGGCCTCGCCCCCGTGCGCGCCGAGGTGCTCGCCCAATTTGCCACCGGACCGTTCCAGGTCGCCAGCATCGGCGACGACAGCCCGCTGCTGCGCGTCACCACCGCCGGCCAGACCGACCTCGTCGACGACAAGGCCCTGCTCGCACTGCTGCCGATTGCCACCAACATCACCGAACTCGACCTCGGCCGCTGCCACATCGGGGATGAAGGTGCCCCCACACTCGCCAAGATGCCCCGCCTCACCGTGCTCGACCTGCGCCAGACGCAGATCGGCAACCACGGCGTCGCCGCACTCGTCGCCTGCAAGGAACTGCGCACGCTCAACCTGTTTGGCACCAAGGTCGGCGACTACGGCGCGACCGCGCTGGCCTCGCTGAAGGGGCTGGAAGAGCTGTATCTGTGGCAGACGGAGGTGACCGCGGCGGCGGTCGTGCGGTTGCGGGAGTCGATTCCGGGGGTGAAGGTGGTGATGGCGGCGGAGTTGCCGGAGCCGATGGAGGGTGCGCCGGCGGGTGGGAAGAAGCGGGCGGGGAAGTAGGGCTGCCTCGCACACGTTGCCGTCCACCAACCGAACCCTCCCCAACTCACCCCTTGGCCTCCAGCAGCCGCGCGCCAGCCGCCATCAACGGAACCACCTCCGGTGGCGTCACCAGCGTCAGCGCCTCCTCCATCGGCACCAGGATGCGCTGTCGCCATGCCCGTTCGGGCCAATCCAGCAGCAGGTTCGTCACCCTCATGGCGAACACCTCGACGACGCACGTGCCCCCCCATTTCTCATACCGGTAGTCGCCCAGCGATGCGGTCTCGGCCTCACCGAGAACGCCCGCTTCCTCAAATGCCTCGTTGAGGGCCGACTCCAACGGTGTACGGCCGCGATCGACGACCCCCTTGGGCACGATCCACCGTTTCGACCTGTTGGACGTCACGAGCACGACGCGCAGGGAACCACCCTCGAGGCGGAATGGAATGACGCCGGATTGGCGGAACAGAAACGCCGGGCGCGGCTTCGGGCCGCGGGGCGGCGGAGAGTTAGAGGATTGGTCGTCCATTGGCAAAGGCCTGTTCCTACCGGCGGAGTGATCGGACAGGCGTGGGCCTGGCCCACCGCGAACCGCCTCGACGACGCGCACGATGCGCCTCGAAACACCTCGCAGCCTTGGCCAAGACACTTCTACCCGACGCCGTCAGCATGAGGGCCGCGGGTGAATCGACGAATCGGACCTCTCAGTCAACAGGTGGGCACCGGGCCTCAGACCAGCGTCAGCAAGCCTGGCGAACCGCACGGCCACACCAAGATGGGCACGGTGCATGCGAAGCCTTGGCCCCGTGTGCTGGCGGTGCCGGTTGGCCCGGTTGGCCACAAGCGCAAGCGGCCCACCTGCCGGCCCCGCGCACCGAGACCGGCGAGGCCACGGTGCCCCGGTCGTCGGCGCCCTTAGCCGCACCTCACCCGGGCGTTGCCCCGGGCTGTGAGCTAGCCTGCTCAATCATGCAATTGCCCCCGCCCGACGGCCCCGCCACCCGTTTCCAGCGCCTACGCCAGCTGTTTGAGGCCGCCAAAGAACGCCCGCCCGAGGCGCGCGAAGCGTTCGTGCGGCAGCTCGCCGGTGACGACACGTCACTCGCAAACGAAGTCCTCGGGATGCTGCGAGCGCAGGCATCTGGCGTGTCGGCAGACCTGCAGGCCGCTGGACACGCCGTGCTCGCCGAGGCCACCGAGGATCTCCCCGACGACCACGCCCCGTACACCGATGGCGTGCAGTCGACCGCGACCGCCGAGTTGCTGCAGAAGCTCGCCCAGACGCCAAAGCTCGACAGCAACCGCTACCAGGTCGAAGGCGAAGTCGACCGAGGTGGCATGGGCGCAATCCTTCGAATCCGCGACGGCCACCTCAACCGCCGGCTCGCCATGAAGGTGCTGCTGCCGCGGCAGGCGCCACGGAACGATGAGCAGCAGAAGCTCGCGCACCAGATCCTCGGTCGATTTCTCGAAGAGGCGCAGGTGACAAGCCAGCTCGACCATCCGGGCGTGGTACCCGTGCACGAGCTCGGACTTGACCAGAATGGCAGAGTGTTCTTCACGATGCGGCTCGTGAAGGGCAAGAACGCGGGCGAGATCTTCCAGCAAGCGCGCGCAGCAGAAGACGGCTGGACACCAACGCGCGCGCTCGACGTGATCCTCAAGGTCTGCGACACCATGAGCTACGCGCACGAGAAAGGCGTGCTGCACCGCGACCTGAAGCCGCAGAACATCATGGTCGGTCGCTTTGGCGAAGTCTACGTAATGGACTGGGGCCTCGCCAAGGTGCTGAGGCAGGCGGCCAGAAACGAAGCCTGCGTCGCCGCTGCAGATGGGCCGGAGGATCCGTGGGTCGAAACCGTGCGGATGCGCGACGCCGAAGAAGATGGCGACGGAACGATGGTCACCGGTCGTCACCACGCCCTCGGCACGCCGAGCTATATGGCGCCGGAGCAGGCTCGTCGCGAGGTGCTCGACGCACGCGTCGACGTCTACGCCATCGGCGCGATGCTCTATCAGTTGTTGACCGGGCAGGCGCCGTATGTCGTGCCGGGTGTGAAGCAGTTCGCACGGGATATCGTCAAGCAGGTTGGCGAAGGGCCACCTAGGCGCATCGAGGACCTGGCGAAGGACGCGCCGGTGGAACTCGTCGCGATCGCCGAGAAGGCGATGCAGCGCGATCGCGAGCAGCGCTACGCGAGTGCAGTCGAACTGGCGGCGGACCTACGCGCGTTCCTCGACCAGCGATCCGTGAAGGCGTATCGCACCGGTGCCTTGGTGGAGCTGAAGCTGTGGGTGCGCCGGAACAAGCCGCTCGCGGCGAGTATTGCTGCGGCCGTGTTGATCCTGGTGGCGGGTGTCGTCGGCACAACGTGGTTGGCAAACAAGAATGCGACGCTGGCGAAGTCCGAGTCGGAGGCGAAGATCGCTGCGACAGCGCTGGCCGTGGAGAAGGGGCGTACGGTCACCAATTTCAACCAGCTCGCAGGTGTCGTTCGACTGAAGGACGCGCTGGCGAGGCAGGACGAGCTGTGGCCGGCTTGGCCGGACAAGGTGCCTGCACTCGAAGAGTGGTTGCAGAAAGACTGCGGCGAACTGCTGGCAATGCGGCCACAGATCGAGGCGACCATCGCAGAGTTACAGGCGAAGGCTGCGCCGCCGACGCCGGAGCAGGCCGAAGCAGATCGCCGGGCATCGCCAGAGTGGCTGGCGTTCGAGCGGCAACAGCAACTCGTGGCTTCGTTGCGGCGGGCGCAAGCGATCCGATCGGGTGCAGAAAGGCTCGAGTTGCCGGAGCTGCCGGCGGCACTGCGCGACGCGGATGCCGAAGCCCTGAACATGTTCGCGTGGCCGCGGGTTGCGCCGGAGAAGGACGGTGCGGACCCGGAGCGCACGGCCTTCGGCGCGGAGGCTGTTGCCTTGGTGGCGGCGCGCGCGGCGGCGACGAAGGCGGCGGGACAGCCAAGCGAGGTACCGTTCCTCGACACGTTGGCTTGGGCGGCGTTGGCGAACGGCCAGGATGCGGAAGCCAGGCAGCGTAGCGCCGAGGCCTTGGCGAAGGCGACGGCCTCCGAGCGCGAGGCCTACGTCGGCTACCAGCGCAACATCGAAGTGGCAATTGCGAACGCGGCGGCGCAGCTTGCTGAGGCGGAGACGAGGCTCGCGGCACTCGACGCAAAGGTGTCGGAGCGCCGCACATGGCAGTTCGGGACGGATGCAGAGAGTGAGTCGGCCCGTTTCCTACACGATGCGCTGGTGAGCTTGCGCAAAGACCTCAGGGGGATGGAAGCACAGCAGAAGACAGACGTCGAGAAACGGCTGCTCTGGGCGAAACAGGTCGCGGCCGCGAGTGGGAATCATCCCTTGGCGAAGGTGACCTGGGACGAAGCGCGCGCGGCCATCGCGAAGGCAGATGATGTCGTGGCAAACAAGCTATACGCAGGGCAACGCATTCTACTGCGCGACGAAGACGTGATCGGCCTTGTGCCGATCGGAATGAACCCGCAGACGAGGCTGTGGGAGTTCTACGACCTGCGCAGCGCGTGGGATGGCGATCAGGCCCCACGCGCGATCGCGATTCCGTCGCACGAACCCGACGGCTCGATCCAGGTCACCGGGGCCACCGGCATCGTGTTCGTGCTGTTGCCGGGTGGCACGGTGACGTTGGGTTCGCAGGGTGAGGAGAAGGATGCGCCGTTCTACGACCCGCACCGCCAGAACGACGAGAAGCTGCACGAGGTGACGTTGTCACCGTTCTTCCTGGCGCGGCATGAGCTGACGAATGGGCAGTGGGCGCGGCTGATGACGTGGGACGCGGAGCTGCGCGCGCCGAGCCAGTACAAGGCGGGGATGAACAGCTTCGCCGGCGAGAAGATCACGTTAGCGAACCCGGTGGAGCAGGTGGACTGGTGGATGAGTGACACCTTGCTGACTCGACATGGCATGGTGTTGCCGAGCGAGGCGCAGTGGGAGTACGGGTGTCGGGGCGGGACGACGACGCCTTGGAGTGTGACGCTCGCCGATCTGCGCAAGGTGGCGAACGTGGCGGATGCTGATGCCAAGCGCGCAGCGCCGAGATGGGACTGCGAGACGTGGGCGGATGGGCACGCCGTGCATGCGCCGGTTGGAAGCTTTGGGGCGAATGGGCTCGGGCTCTACGACGTGTATGGCAACGTGCACGAGTGGTGCCGCGACCACTACTCCCTCTATGGCAGCGAGCGTGGTGGCAATGGTGTGAGACCGGACTCAGCAGATCGCTCCCCCGACCGCGTCGGCCGCGGCGGGAGCTTCGCCGATCCGGCAGCGCTCGCGCGGTCGGCCCACCGCGAACTCTTCGGACCCTCGGCCCGCCTCGACCTCCTGGGCCTGCGCCCCGCCAGGCTCATCACGTACTGACCTCACCACTTCGCGCCGTAGGCGCGTCGCCCTACGGGTCTGCGCATTCCCTCAGTCCACACTCTCCCGCACGACCCATCGATCCCCCAACTTCGCCGAGAACCACAGCTCGACATACTTCCGCCGCGGCTCCGTCCGTTCCCCGCGCCCCGTGACACTGCTGAAGCTGTGGTGCACGAGCGCCAACCCGACCTCCGCACGCACCGCTTGCACAACCGCGTGCAATTTCTGCACGTCGCCCATGCCCGTCGTGCGCGGACCGATGCACACGAGCAGCCCGTCGTAGCGCAGCTCCCCCAGCAGCATCGTCGCGAACGCCGCGAAGCCCGGCCGCACTTCCTCGAACGCTAGCAGCCGATGCCCATCGCAGTCTTCGGACAGCGGCGGGCCAAAGAACACAACGTCACAGCCGACCAGGACTCGCATCGCCACGGGGTCCAGCGCGTCCGCGCAAACCGTGTGTAGACCTCGCTGCGCATTGGCCGCGGCGATCGCCGGATCGACGTCGACCGCCACGAAGCGCTCGATGCCCAGCTCCTGTCGATACGCCGCAGCCTGCGCCGAACAGTCGCCGCCGCACACCTCCGCGATCGAACGGACCCCGGGAGCCAGTTCGCGCAGCAACGCCACCCGCTGCGCAATCGTCCGCTCGTTGGTGCGGGCGAACGAAGCGCGCGAGTGATCCGGAGTCCGATGCGTGTTCATGCTTAGAAGCCGCCCATGAAGGCGACCGGGGTCAGACGGTTGGTGACATCGAAGTGCGCATCCACGAGCGGTACGACCTCGCTGCTGTGACGATAGTGAACCGGCGCTTCGAGCCGCCAACTGCCACTCGGCAGATCGTCGGGGATCACGATCCTGCGCCGCAACAGTTGTTCGTCGACCGGGACCTCCTTCGCTTCGCCGCGACCGTGCTTGCGCCCGGTACCGTGCGACATCGAATCGCCGAGCTCGTGGATGCTCGCCTTGGCCGTGCCGACGGTGATCACATCGTCAAACGACGAGGCGATCAGGACATCACCACCGGCAGGGCTGTTGGTGACCCCCTTGCGGAGGATCATCCACGCCCCGTCGAGGTCGACGGTGTCGTGCGGCAACGACCGCGGTTTCTGGCGGCCGCCCAACACCGCCTTCACGCATTGCCAGATCTCGTCGTGGTTGGCCACGGCGCGATCTTCGAAGCGCTTGTAGTCCTTGGCGAAGCGGAACGCGGCCTTCTCCTCCGTCGCCATGCGCGAACCGACGTGGACGAGCACATGCAAACCACCAGCCTCATCAACGCAGGCGTCGATGAAGTGGTTGCCGGAACCGAGCACGGTCTTGTCCAGCGCCTTCAGGCGGCGGTAGAGCTCGTTCCACGCAGGGACGAGATCGTCAAACGTCGTGTCGATTGGCGCCAGCGACATCGCGCACCCGATATCGCCGATCGCATCGCTGAAGCGAAACGAATCGAGCCACTCGCGTCGCACGACCGCGACGGTGCCGTTCGGCATGATGCCGGCCGGACAGACATCGGGCAACACGATCGCACGGTCGACGTATTCGCTGAGGAAGCGAGGATGAAACCACCGCGCAACGTCCCAGTCAGGGAGCGCCGAGTGGTTCTGGATCTTGGCCATGGTCATGGTCGGGCTCCGGACAAAGAAGGGGAGACGCCCATGAGCACCGTGCGTTGGGTCGTCCCGCTGCTCAAGCGTCAGAACCGTGCAGAACCGCATGGTACAGGTCGATTCCGCTTGGCCAACTTCACCTGGTTGACCAGGCCCAGGTCGGCCACGCTCCGCCTCGGTCACGGACTCCCGGGCGGCGCGCGGCAAGGTCAGTGATTCTCACGAGCACGCAGCCGCCAGGGAAGTCGCACGGGCCGAGATCCGAGGTTGCACCGGAGCCGCTTCTTGCCGAAGACCCCGGTCGAGAGAAACCGGGTCAGTGTTTGCTCAAATAGCTGCCTCGTGATCGGTGCGTCGACGATAGCCCGCAGATGCAAGCGGGATCGCCCGCGCCTGCCGCCCCACCACGCCCACAGGCCCTTCTCGCGTTCGTCGGTCCCATCGTGCTCCAACATGACGAAGGCCACCTCACCACGAACCCTCCAGTAGCCATCGACCTGACAACCCGCGGGCATGGCAGTCACGCTCATGCCGGCCTCCTGGCAGGCGCGGACAATGGCATCGGCTTCCCAAGCGGCGCCATTCTCGACCGGAACAGGTTCGTCGGCGAACGGGTGGACGGTAACATAGTGCCCAGCATCGCGCGGGTGTGCCTCTGCCGGACCGCGGCGGAGGAAGTCCATGAGACGTTGTTTGCGGTGTCGAGTCATATGCGAACGATGGAAGCCTGGGCGCCTCCCAGTTTGTGGTCGACCAAGGTAGCGTCCCCCGGCCCACCCGAGGAACTTCAGTGTTTGCCGATCTGCACCGTCGCCCCCTGACCGACCGCGGCGATATTGCGCAACAGTGCATAGTCAGCTTCGCCGAGCCCAATCACGTGGATCGCGCAGCGGCGCAGCAGGTTCTGGCGCCGCAGGTCGGCAAGCAGGTATCCCGAAGCAGCAAACGGGCCGGGGTAGGTAACTTCTCCACTGTACTTGAAACGAGTCCCCCGCTCGGGATCACCGGCATACTCCGAATCGTTGGCATCCACGGCGGGAAAGTCATCCGCGTTCGGAGCTCCATCGGACAGCAGGTAGATGGTGTCAGCTCCGCCCAACCATGGCCGCACATCGCGCGCGGCCACACCACCCTTGACCTCACCAACCCGGAACGCGAGCCGCAGGCCCCCGTGCAGGTTGGTCTGGCCACGCAATGTGCCGTACGGTCGGTCGTGCCGCTTGGAGCCGATCTTGATCGCATCGAGATCGCGGCATGCTGCCGCCACCGACCGGGGCGTCGCCGCAACCATGCTCGGCGTCGCCGGCAGCAGTTCGGCAGTATCACCAAACAAGACGATGGAAAACTGCTGGTCGGGGCCGAGCTGGCGGAGAGCCACCTTCAGCAGCTCGCGCGCGCCATCAAAGCGCGTCTTCACCTTCTTCCAATCGATCGCGTATTCGGCGGTGTTGCGGGCTCCCGATTTGGCGGCGGGCCCGGTCAACGGCTGTAGCTCGCTGCGTTCGCTCGGCGTGAGAGGCTCAAGCATCGAATCCGACGCGTCGATCACATACGCGATGGAGCGACCATGCTCGGTGATGCCGAAGAACCCCGGTCGCGCCTTGCCCCGCTTCTGGGCATACGCCATCTCGATGCGATCGAGCGGTCCGTCTTCGAGCATTTCGAGCCAATCGTTGGCATCGAGACCGAGGTTATCACGGCCGAGTGCGCGCGCCAGGCTACGCGAAAGCACCACACGCGAGCGCACCGACGTCGCCGGCTCCCCCATCGCATACACGAGGCTACGCAGACTCGCGCGCGCGTCCTTGCCAAGCGGCAGGTTCTGGCGTTCAAACAGCTCGATGAGCCCTTCGAGCAGCAACGCTCGATCCTCTGCAACCGTACCAATTTCGGCACCGATCTCGAACACGTGGCCGAGCATGGCCGCGTCAAGGGTGGGAGCCACGGGTTGCGCAGCGGCGGCTCGCAGGGCGGCAGCTCGCAGCTCGGTCGGTAGTTTGGCAGCCGCCACGGTGTGCCAGAGCTCCGGATCAGCGCGTTCTTCGATGCACAAGGCCCGAAACCAAAGCCAGGCGTCCCCCGCAGTCGCATGTGCCGTGCGCCATTTCTGCCAGGCGACGCGCGGCGGCTCGCCGGGGTGATAGTCGGCCAACACCGTCACGAGCAGACTGCGCACGAAGTCACGCGGCTCCTCAGGGTCGGCATACTGCTGGACCAACGTCGCGAAGGCGCGCGGGTCCCCAGTCGAAGCCAATAGCGCCCTGCCTTCGGTACGTTTCGCCAGCGAAGGGCGCCGCATCAACGCTCGGCTCTTCGGCTCGATCGTGGCATAGTCGGGCGCCTGCGCTCGCAAGCCGCTGCTTGGGCCAGCAAACGCCAATAGCACCAGGCATCGAACGAGCCAGACCAGGGATCGGGGGGTCTTCATGGCAGAATCCGAGAAGCAGGCATTGGGGCAACGCGTGCCTTCGCAGTGAGTGTTGGTAGAACGAGTCAAAGCGAACCGGACAACAGGTCGTTCACCCCGCCTTCGCGGCGGTCCTCGACATGAACAACCACGAGATCCCCCGCATCCAGGGTCGCCCGATGACGACCACGCAGGCCGAGTTCGAGATCGGAACGAGCAGCGACCTCGTCCTGTAGCAGTAGCACCAACAGGTCCGGATGCCCCAGGCCGATCACGCAACCACGCTCCTCGTCCAATCGGTGCACCGTGAAGTCCGCCGACGGATTGCCGGCACCGCGAGGCCCATGTTCGCGCAGGATCTCGATCGCCCGCTGCGCGAGCGGGCCGCATGCATCCGACGCCGCGCACACCACGCAGGTGCCCCGCGAGAACAGCACGAAGCTCGTGGTCGGCACCCGGAGCAGGCCCCGGAGGACCACGCGCAGCGTTTCGACGCGAAGTTCCGCCCGCAGAACTTCGAGCAATGCGCCGAGTCGGTTCTTGCCGGAGCCATCACCACCATCCGCCCAATAGCTGTCGTTGCGGGTGTGCTCGATCAGCATTGCGTCCCCCGTGCTCAAGAGCACGGCGCGAAGGTCCGGATACTGCTCAAACTTCGCGCGCAGGGCCTTCCCCATGACGGCCTCCTTCACCTGCTCCCAGTCCGGTCGCAGCTTGCCATCCTTGCCGCGACCCATCTTCGCAGCCCGCCCTGGCGTAGGCGCGAGACGGATCTGCTCTTCCTTCGCCGCCCCCATGTACTTCTGCGCCTGGAAGTAGTGTTCGGTCGTTGGCCAGATGCGGCCGTCGACTTCGATCGGATGGGGCGAGAAGTTGGAGAAGCAGCCGAAGGCGTCCTCGTCGCGGTAGAAGTAGATTGGATCCATGGGGTAACGACTACGCTGGCAAACGGCATCCCGTGGCGAACAGGCCTCCCCCAACCAAGCGTAGCGACCCCACTCGATCCGCACTTCGCTTACTGGAATCTGGTCGGGCGAGCTACCACCAACTCCCACGGGTCCGCCCCCCCGACGCCACTCGCCAAGGTTGCGCTCCGCGACGCCGTCCCCACCCGCCCGGACAACCTCGGGCCATGTCCAGCGCGCCGGCGATGGAATCAGGTCGCAGAGCCTGGGAAGGCATCGAGGAGCTGATGGTCCATCCTACGCAGCTCCTCGCCCTGCCCACCCGGTTCGAAGTCGCGCCACAGAACCGCCGGCAGGTCGTCGCGGTATTCCGTGGCCCTGACGGCAATCGCCATGGCAATTGCCGCAATAGTATCCGTGTCCTGCCCCTCGCCGTGATCCACACAGTGCCTGAGCAAGGATGCCAACGACGTGTGCGCAACTACGGACTGCAACGCCCTTGCCACGACATGCAGCCCCTGACGAGGGTCAGTCCAATCGACGTGTTCCCGCCAGTGCCCCAGGCGATGCACGAGGAAGTGCTCCAGGTCCGTCATCAAACCGAGCCCCCAATGCGCATGGTGCACCGCACCAGCCACCACCTGAGCAGCGAGAATGCCCACCAGGGAGTCGTGGGTGATCGACGCCTGCAGGGCCGCCACCCCAAACACTCGCTCGAGATCCGGCATCAGCCCCACGACACCAGCGCGCATGCAAGCACCACTGCCAGTGCCCATGTTTCCCGCAAAACGGCGGAGAAAGTCCGTCCCACTGCGGCAGGCAACCAGGGTTTCGCGCATCCAACGGCTGTAGCCAAGACGCGGATCCGCCAGGAACGTCTCGACCCACGCAGTTGCGAAGTCGAGGGGTGCGCAACCTCTGGCAAGCAAGACGCGCGCATTCGCCAGACTCATCTGCGTGTCGTCCGAGTAGGTTCCAGGCGGATAGGTCGGAAACCGCGGATTGCGGCAGAAGCGCGAAAGATCGTTGGGGCCAGCCTGGGCAAAGTCCGAGACGAATTCCCAGCCCATGCCATAGGCATCCGCGAGGCCCACATACCGCAGGAATCCTCGCCCCGTCATGCTCCCTCACCCTCCTGCTCCAACTGCGCCCGCCAACCGCGCTTCTCCAGCGTCCGCACGTTCGGCACCGGCCCGAGCCTGCGGAGATACCGTTCCAGCCAGAGAAGTTCGTCGTCGGCTGAATTGCCAAGGAATGGCCGCACGTAGACGAGGTTGCCGTAGCTGCGTGCGATCTTCTCCGGGGAATCGTCAACGAACAGGATCCTGCCTACCTCCGGCCAGCGCCTGCGCAGCTTCTGGATGTCCTTCCGCCAGATCACGTCTCCGCTCTCGATGTCGTAACTTCGCACGCAGCGTTCTCGGCCCCAGACGAACACCAGCCGGCTCCGATCCAGCAGTTGGTCGAGCACCGGCTCTGCATAACCGAGCGTCGCAGAGGTCCAGACTCCCACCTCGCGGAAACTACTCAGGGCAAACTCAAGAAAGCGCTCGACGCCTGGACGCCGCACGACCGAGTAAGGCCCCACGGCAAAGTCCGCCGGCTGCGCGAGCTGTTCGTCCGCGTGGATGAGCGTCTCGTCGAGATCGAGCACAAGCAGCTTGTCGAAGGGCAACATCGGATTCGTCACGTCGAAGTGAGGGCACTACCTGGACTCACGCCGGACGCCGCTGGCTCAAATACACCCGCCCACTCGTGCGGAAACCAGGCGCGCGGAAACCGGCTGCGCACCTCGTCCAGCAATCGCTTCCAGCCAGCCACGTCATACTTGTCGGTCAGGTGGAAGACGACCAGGCACTCGGGACCGAGCTTGCTGGCCAGTTCGCCCACCGACGACGAAGTCATGTGGTTGTTGCGCAACGCGGCTTCGGCATCCTCATCGCCGTAGTTGTTTTCGCAGACGAGCCGCCGGCAACCCGAAAACAACCGCTGCAGCTCCGCTTCGGTCCCGGAGGTGGTACGGAAGTCCGTCAGGTAGCCGCAACTCTCGCCCACCGTCGTCAGAAGCAACTCTGCCCGCAAACGCCCCAACGTCCAGGGTGTGCCGCCAACATCGACGACTTCGCCATCGGCCAACGCAGGGTCCAGCAGCCGTTTGAGCCACGGACCGGAGCGCAACGCCAACCGCGCCAATGCCGCGCGGTCGACATTCGTCCGCGCGCGTTGGCGCACGCAGTAGCCGATCGAATCACTCTTGCCATGGTCCAGGATCACGGCATCGATGGTCAATTCGGCCGTTTCGAACACGCGGCCGACAAATGGCGTCGTCGCCACCGGATGCGCAACGGCAAAGCCCTCCGCGGAACGAAACTGAACTGTGAACAGTCCGTCGCGGCGGATCTCGGTGACCACGAAGCGACCCGGCGTTCCGTCGACGAGGTCCCACAGAAACCCCTGCAACCGATGCTGCAGGATCGCGTGGCTGCCGGCCGGGCCAAACAGGTACACCGGCTTCTCGCGCGCAAAGTTGGCCCTCACGAACGTGTCAAAGCCCGACACGTGGTCTATATGGAAGTGCGAGAACAGCACTGCGTCGATCTGCTGCAGCTCGCGGAACCGCACCGCGTCGAGGCAGCCGGCACCACAGTCGAACAGCAGGCGGGTGATGTTCTCGCCCGAGTTCAGGGTGCATAACACCGCGTTGTCGTTGCCGGGGGAGCCGAGCACGGCGACGGTCAAGCCACTCGTGGTGTTGGACTCGAGAGTGAAGCTTGGAGTGGCGGTGGATTCGGAAGCCATGGCTTGGCAGGGTGTGTTCTCGGGACGCAGCGATGCCCCTGCAGGGCGAGCTACTACGGTGACAAGCGTTTACGAGAGTGACACACCGCAGTGACGGTGCTGCTTTTCGGATTGGCCTGTCGGATTGAACAGCAGGGATCCTGCGGAACCATGTGGGTCCAGGGGCACCATTGACAGATGTGGGCAAACAGAGGGAAGCCACAGCGCTCTCGCAAACACCCAGGATACGTGGGGTTGGTCAGCGCAAGACTCACAAGTCGACACCATTGAGCCTATCGCGTCGAAAGGTCTCTCGACCGACCGAAAGCCACGGTACCCAGGTCGCCTCGTACGCCGCCCTTCATCCAGCTTGATCGAACACGTACCGCTTGTGGTAGTCGAGATACTGGCGTCGCGGCTCTGCCCCCTGCTTCACGAGCAGCTTCTCCTCCAAGACCCCACCGCCAAAGAACTGATCGGTGACCTTGTCGGCGAGGCGAGCCTCAAGGCCCTTCGCCCGGTGAATGCGGCACCCACCATTCACGGTAAGTAGCCCAGCATCAAACGCGCGATCATGCATCGGGCACGCTGCGATTCCGTTGCGCGAGTCAAGGCGTTCCCGCTCTTCGCACCGCGCCCACGGCTTCACGTGCGAAGCGATGAGCATCCCCGTCGCGCCGAGGCCGGCGGGAGAGAACCCACAGAACCCGCATCGATACTCGTAAGCACGCAACACGGCGGAGGCAAACCGGTGCTGCCCAAGTCTTACTCGCTGCTCAACAAACCGCTCCGTCTCCTGCTCGCCAAACCACTGTCGCAACTTCGCCGTCTCCACGGCCTTTCGAACGGTGTCCACGGCGATCTCGATCTCCGCGACGCCGAGTTCCTCTTGACCAAGTAGAGACACTGTCGCCGCGACTCCCACGAAATCAGGTACCGCAGCAGCATCCAACCCGACGCGTCGTGCAGCCTCAAGGATCGTGCGATACAGGCTGAGGAACAGGTCCTGGGAGTTGCTCAGATGCAGGAACACCTCGGGCTCGACCTTGCCGCCATGCACGCGGTCGAACGAGAGGTTGAGCATCTTGTTTGTCAGCGAGCCAGGTGGACGCCGGAAGGTCTTCGCCAGATCCTGCACTTCCCTCGGCACCTGCTCGATGTTGCTGCCGCCGTACCGACGCGGATCGACAACCCGGAACAGCCCAAAGCAGAGGACCGTCTCGATCGGGAGAAATGGCCCTTGCCGCTGTCCCTTCGGCAATACGGAGCGCGCAAGGATTGCTCGCCATTGGCCCACGGCAGAGTCCCTCGTGATCTCCAGGTAGTTGCCGAGTTCCGCAGGCACGCCAGGATGATCGTGTTCGCAGGCCGTCCAAACCAGGCGCACTGCATATTTCGGAAGAGCGCGGGCGTGCGATGGGCTGTCCGCAGAGCAGCCTTTTCGGGTGCACAAAGCGCCGGCGGAAGGGCCGCCAGCTCTCACCTCACTTCCGGCGCAAGTTGCGTCTTCGGAAGGAGATAAACTGGTCGGGGCGAGAGGATTTGAACCTCCGACCTTTGCGTCCCGAACGCAACGCTCTACCAAGCTGA
>JADZDL010000076.1 GCA_020851075.1 Planctomycetota bacterium
CACCATCCAGTTCGTTCTGTAGGCCATGATCGACAGGGAGGTTCGTGCCGAACCTCGAACGGAGCAGGCTACCGGATCGACCCCGGAAAGGCCACGCAGAGCCGGGTCATCCGATCGCTTGCTGCAGGTCGTGCAGCAGCACTTCGGCCCCTTCGAGGCCGACGGCAACACGCAGCAGACCATCGGGGATGCCCGCCTGCGCCCGCTGGGCCGCCGACAACGCCGCATGGGTCGTGAACGCCGGCAAGGTCGCCAACGACTCCACGCCGCCGAGACGCGCGGCCCGGGCGATGTGCTGGAGGCGGTCGAAGGCCTTGCGCACGCCCGGCAGGCCCCCGGGCAGTTCGATCGCCAACATGCAGCCGCCGCCCGTCATCTGCCGTTCGACCAGGGCCCGATCGGGGTGATCCGGCAGGCCCGGATAGGTGACCTTGGCGACGCGGCCCGCGGCGACGAGCGGCAAGAGCCCCTGAGCCACCGCGAGTGCCGCGGCCTGCTGCGCAGCGAGCCGGATACCCAACGTCGGCCACGAACGCTGCAGCAGCCAGGCCGGGTCCGGCGCCAGGATGCCGCCCGTTCGGCGGCGGAACAGTTCGATCGGGCCGAGCAGCCGATGGGGCCCGGCCACCACCCCGGCGAGCACGTCGGAGTGGCCGCCGAAGAACTTCGTCGCCGAATGCACGATGAGGTCGCAACCGAGGTCGTGCGCACGCTGGATCGGCGGCGGCGAGAAGGTGCCGTCGAACACGACCAGGGCGCCCGCGGCGTGCGCTAGCTGCACCGCGGCGCGGATATCGACCACGCGCAACGTCGGATTGATCGGCGATTCGAAGATCACGAGGCGCGCCGGCTGCTGCAGTTGTTGCCGCAGGCCCGCGAGATCGAGGGCGGAGAACCGATCGACGCGGACCCCAAAGCGCACCAGATCGTGCAGGCAGAAACCCGACGTTCCGCCGTAGATCTCCTCGGCGAGCAGGATGCGATCGCCAGCCTTCACGTGCGCAGCGATCGCCGCACTCATCGCCGCCATGCCACTCGCAAACGACACGGCGCCGTCGGTGCCTTCGAGTTCGGCAACCAGGCTCTCGAAGGCGCGGCAGTTGCTGTGCCCCATACGCTGGTAGAAGTCCCCGGCGACCTCGCCGGCCCCACACGCACGCAGCGTTTCGGCGTCGGGTTGCCCCGAAGTGCTGCTGCGGATCAAAACCGGCGACAGGGGACCGAGCGGCACCGAATGCGCGCGCGGCGTTCCGTAGAGGGGTTCGGACATGGCGCCATCATGGCCAAAGGCCGCCATGGGTGCGAGCCTTGCCTGCGCCGTTGCAGTGCCGGGTGGTTGCCGCGTAGCCTGCCGCCATGTTCTGCAAGGACGCCCTCGCCAGAGACGCCAGCGCGCCAGACTTCGTGACCCCAGACCTCGTGACCCCAGACCTTGTGACCCTCGAGGGCGAGGTCGAAGCCGCGCTGCTGGCCGCTGCGCACGGCGCGTGGCCACGCGAAGCCGTGCTCGCGCTCGTGGGCCGGCGTGAGGAGGGCCATGCTGTGATCGAAGGCTGTGTGTTGCTGCAGAACATCGCCCCCGAGGACGCGGTGTTCGCCGTCGACCCGATCGAGTTCGTGCGCCTCGAAGCCGGGCAACGCGCGGCGGGCCGCCAGTGGCTCGGTTTTGCGCACAGCCATCCCAACGGGCTCGCCGAGCTTTCGGCGCAGGATCGGGCGACGTTGTGGCCCCACTGCGTGCAACTCGTGCTCGGCCTGCGCAAAGCTGCGCCCGCGACCCTCCGCGCATTCTGGCTTGATGGCGCACACATGCAGGCGATACCGATGCGCACGCTGGCTCGCGGCGAGGTGCTCGCATGATCGTGTCCATCGGCGTCGATTCGATCGCCATCCAGCGCATCGACGATCTGTGGCAACGTTCCGGCGCTCGGTTCCTCGCGCGCGTCTTCACCGAACGCGAGCGCAACTACTGCCTCGGCAAACACCATCCCGCGGAGTCGTTGGCGGCGCGCTTCTGCGCGAAAGAAGCCATCATGAAGTGCCTCGGCACCGGCTGGTCCGAGGGCATCGCCTTCCACCAGATCGAAGTCGTGCGCGACGAACGTGGGGCCGTGGGCGTGCAACTGCACGGTTTCGCGGCCGAATTGGCGCAACAGCGCGGCATCCAGCGCATCCATCTGAGCCTCACGCACACCGGCGAGCAGGCCACCGCGTTCGCCATCGCCGAACGCTGACCGCAACCAGCCGGCGCCGCAGCACGCCTTGCCATGGCCGCCCGATCGCGCGCGTTGTCCCGATCCGAGACGACCGGGGCCCGCCAGTGCAGCATTGGCCAACAAGGGCCGAAGACCGTGAGTGGCCATGGCCGTTCGTTGCAATCACTCCCTGCTGCTCACCGCGAGTCTGTTCGCCGCGAGCCTGCTCGGAGCTTGCGCCTCGCTAGGCAACGAGAGGCCACAACTCGCCTACGGTCGCGACCTCAACATCCGCGCCGAACTGGCGGCCGCGCTGGCCGCCGCCACGCTGCGCGCCGAACTGCCGTTTGCGGATCCCGCGCCGCAGTGGGTTGGCGCGCCGGTTACGCAACTCGGGCCGGACTCGTTTGTCGTGCGCTACGAACACCGCGCCGGCGATTCCTGGTTGCCAAACGCGACGCACCGCATCCAGCTGCTGCGGCCTCATTCGACCGTCGTCGAGCCCGAACCCCGCGTGCGCATCGAGCCTGCGAACGGCATGCCGGGTTTTGGTGGCGCGGCCGACTTCGCCATCGAACTGCGCATCGTCGCCAAGGGTTCGGGATGCGTCGTGCAGGGCACGTTGCCGTCGCTGCCCAACGGCGACCTCGCGGCGGCGTTGGCACAAACGTGGCAATTGCTCGAAGCATCGCCCTCCACTGGCAGCGGGCTGCGCGACGCCAACCTGCGCACCTTCGTATCCCATCGGCGCCTCGCCGAGAGTTCGCGCTGCGCGCAGCACGGCAATCTGCTCGGTGCCGAGGTCGCCTTGCGGCAAGCGATCGAACTCGGCCAACAAGCGCCCGAACTCGAACTGACCCTCGCGCGCGACTCACAGCAGAATGGCAATGGCGACCGCGCTGCCGCCCACTTCCGCAATGTCGCGCGACGGGCCGTCGACCCGACCTTGCGCCAGCAGGCCGCTGCCCTGGCTTCTTCGGCTCGCTCCACCGACGCGATTGGCCTTGGTCAACAACTGCGTCGTCAGGCGCTCGTCCAGCTACGCCAGCATGACGTCGCGAGCGCCGCGGCCATGCTGCACAGTGCGCACCGGCAAGATCCGGACGGCGCCCGCGACTATCGCCTGCTCGAGAAACTGCACGAGCATGCTGGTGATGCGTGGTCCGCGTTTGCGTGCGCGTTGTTGGACCGCGAACAGACCGGCGAAGGCCGCGGCGATGATGACCGGCTGCCGATGCACATGGCCAACGTCGGCATGGCGGGGCTCGCCAGCCGCCTCGAAACCGCCCGGCAAGCCGATCTGGCTACCTTGCCGCTGTTCGCTCGGCCGCGTCCCGCCTCGGCCAACGCGGGAGCTTCCGCCGGGCCGTTGCGCTGAAGGGCTAGGCCCCGACTACAGGCCCGTGCCGCGAACGGTCATCCGTTGTACGGCGATCTCCTGGCGCGGGAACAACCGCATCCCGGCGGCCTTCTGCGGGTCCAGGTCGCAGCGCGCATCAAGCAGTTCTACCCCCTCGAGCAGCACGCGCACCTGCGCCCGAGTCCGGCTCGGCGAAGCCTGGATGTCGATCGTGAGGCGGTGCACGGCGCCGGGGATCGCGATCGCAACCGGGGCCTGGAAACCGCCCTCCATGGCCCGTTTGAAGGCCCGCTGCGCAACTTCCTCGCGCTGCGGATCCCCTTCCAGCAGCGCGGCATACACCGCATCGTTGCCAGCGACGCAGACCAGCACGGCGACGCCGCGGAACTCGACGACGTAGAGCCGCTGCCCGACGGTCACCGGTGGCAGCACACAATCGAGCTGCAGCGTGGTGTGCTGGGCCGTGGCCTCGATGCCCGACGGCCCCTGCAACAGCAACTGCGGCAGTTCGGACCACGGCTGGTCACCGCCAGCAAACTCCAGCTGGTCGCCGTGCAGGAGCCAACCCTGGTGGGCCCCCGCGAACAACGCCACCGCCGGCACGACCACCGCAGCGCGGATCTCCCCACCATCGATGTCGACCTCGACCTGCGCACCTCGCGGGGCGCCGCGCCGAACGTCGTCAAGCACGTTCTCGCGGCGCTGCGCGAGCCGCAACCAGTTCTTCGCGGCCCGCAGCTCCTGCCGTTCGCGGTCCGACAGCTGGTCGGGATTCTTGATGCGTAGATCGCAGACCTGGATCGCTCCTTCCAACTTGCGCAGGTCCCAGGTCTGCATCGCCGCTTGATGCTCGGTGACGACCCGTCGGAACATCTCGGCGCGGTCGTAGGTGACCTCCTCACGCTCGCCTCGCACCCGCAGGATGCGCGGCCAGACCTGATCCACCACAAACCCGTCCTCCAGCTGCGCGAGGCGTGAACCCAGGCCAGCGAGTTCATCCCCCACCATGCTGAGGATGAGGGTGCCGAGGTTGGCATCCTCGCGGGCAAGGCCGGCCAGAGGATCCCCACCAGCCCCTCGCAAGTGTGCGAGCAGCTCGCTGAAGCGGAACTCCGACAACACGACGCGGCGCGGTTCCCGCCCGAGTTCCTGGCTCCAAAGCCGCCGCTCGCCGCCATCCCCTTCGACGCGCAAGGCCACGGCGTAGGTGCTGCCGGCACGCGGGAACGCGGGCACCGGCGCCGGGCTGCGTGCAATGGCCGTCAAGACCGCATCGTGCACGGCAACGGCCGCCTGCAGGGCCCGCAGGTGCTGGTTCTGCAGGGCCGCGTAGGCCGCACCCGGCGTAGGCTGCCCCGGCAACACGGCGAGCGCATCGGCCGGATTGCCATGGCACAGGGTGCGCCAGGCCAGATCACAGCGTGCGTCAAAACGACGCGCCGCTGCCGCCGCGCGCGCGAGGCCAATGGCGTGCTGCAATTCCCCGCTGCGCCGTTCGATCTCCGGCCAGGGATCTCGCCGCATCCCAACCCGAAAGCGCGACGACGACGGCCAGGTCAGCAGCAGCTCCTGGCGCAATTGCTTTTGCGCCGCATCCACGAGGTCGGGCTCGATGCCAGCGGCCAGCTGTTGCTGCAGGTGGGACAACACCGTCTCGGCTTCGGCACGCAGCGCTTCGGCGACGACGTGTTCGGCTGCATCGACGATGGCCTGCGCGGGCTTCCGCGCGGCCTCACAACGTTCGCGCGCCTTCTGCAGGGTCGGCTCCGCCAATCGTTCGACCAGCGGCACCCGGGCAAAGCGCGTGAAGTTCGTGAGGCTGTCGGCCCACAGACGATCCGCCCCCGCGAAGTCGCTCACGCGCAAACGCTCTTCGACCTGGGCCGGCAGCGCGCCGACCAGATACTCGTCAAGCCGACGCAACAGCTCGGCATCACGATCGCGCACCTCGCGCTCGACCGACTTGTTGAGCGCTTCGAAGCGCTCGATGCGCGCGACCTCGCGCAGGGCATCAAACGAGATGCCAGTGCTCTCGCGCAGCCGCGGCAGCAACCGCTGGTTGGCAACCGTCTGGGCGTCGGGCCAGACCAACGGGTCGCGCAGCCACTCGACGAGCTTCTGCCAACCATCGTCCTGGAACGACGCCACGGTGGTATCGACCGCCACCTGCAACTCGGCA
Source organism: Planctomycetota bacterium (assembly GCA_020851075.1). Taxonomy (GTDB): domain Bacteria; phylum Planctomycetota; class UBA1135; order UBA1135; family UBA2386; genus JADZDL01. The sequence continues at coordinate 5,735 of JADZDL010000076.1, forward strand.
AGGACGCTGCGTTCGCGCACCTGCAGGTCGCGACCGGCCCCCAAAGGCACGGACGCGCTCATCGCCCGCAAGGCCATGAGGCGCTGCCCGGGTGTCGTACACTCGCGCAGTTTGCCATCGAGGTCGACAAAGAAGCTCTCGACCGTCGGCGGCTGCGCGGGATCCCCTCGGAACTGCATGCCGATCCACACCGCACCACCGAGCAACCCCGCCACGGCGAGCACGGCCAGGGAACTCAGCAACAGACTGGATCGCCGTTCCTCCACCGCCGCCAGCCGCGCCGGGTCCACTTCGGGCGGCAACGAACGCTGCACCCGATCAATATCCTGCAGCAGCTCGCCGGGCGTCTGGTAGCGCACGCGCAGGTCCTTGGCGAGCAGCTTGCGCAACACCAGCGAGAGCCCTTCGGACAGCGCCGGGTTCAGTTCGTTCGGCGGCACGGGCACATCGTGCAACACCTTGGTGATGAGCTCCGCCATCGTGTCACCACGGAACGGCGGCACCCCGGTGGCCATGTGGTAGAGCGTTGCGCCGAGCGAGTAGAGGTCACTGCGAACGTCGACGTCCTGCGGGTTGCGCGCCTGCTCGGGTGAGATGTACTGCGGCGTGCCGACGGTCGCCCCATCGCGCGTGAGCGTCATGTCGGCGGGCCCCTTCGCGAGCCCCATGTCGGTCAGCTTCACGCTGCCGTGTTCGTCGATGAGGATGTTGCCGGGTTTGATATCGCGATGGATCACGCCGCGCTGGTAGGCGTGGTCGAGCGCCTGCGCCACCTGCTGGCCCACCTTCAACACGTATTCTTCGGCGAAGATGCCCCATTCGACGAGCAACGCGCGCAGCGACTTGCCCTCGACGAACTCCATGACGAAGAAGTGGTACCCACCCTCTTCGCCGAGGTCGTAGCCCGTGACGATGTGCGGATCGTTGAGCGAAGCGACGATGCGCGCCTCGCGGCGCAACCGATCGACGTAGCGACCGTCGCGCGCCAGCGACGGCTTCAGGACCTTCAACGCCACGATGCGGTTGAGCTTCTTGTGGCGCGCCTTGAACACGGTCCCCATCGCGCCCGCGCCGACGCGGTCGAGGATCTCGGAGTCGGTAAATGGCTGCGCGAAGGTCATCAGTGGGCGCCGGGTTGCCTAGCTGGTCTCGTCGTCTTTGGGCGGAGCACCCGTCGGACGGCCCTCGGCGTCGAGCGCGTATTTGTCCAGCTTGCGCTGCAAGGCGAAGCGTGACAGGCCCAGCAGTTCTGCGGCGCGGCTCTTGTTGGACTGGGCGCGCTCGAAGGCCTTCTGGATCTCGCGCGTCTCGAGTTCGCGCACCATGTCCGGCAGCGTCGTGCCACGCTCGGCGGGCACCAGGCCATCGTCGACGAGGCCGGCCCCGGGGCCCGTGCGGCCTTCGCGAACATGCTGGCTCAGGTGGTTTTCGAGAATGATGCCATCGCAGAGGATCGAGGCGCGGCGGATCTCGTTCTGCAGGTCGCGCACGTTGCCTGGCCAGTTGTACTGCACGATGCGCTCCATCGCGTCCGCACTCACGCGCACCCGATTGTGGGTTTCGCGCTGCAGATCGCCGAGAAAACGCTTCACGAGCTGCGGAATGTCCTCACGGCGATCGCGCAGCGGTGGCAGATGCACTGGCAGCACGGCCAGCCGGTAGTAGAGGTCCTCGCGGAACTCCCCTTCGCGCACCATCGCATCGAGGTTGCGGTTGGTGGCACAGATCAGGCGCACATCGACCTTGATCGTCTCGCGACTGCCGATCGGCCGCACCTCCCCTTCCTGCAGCACGCGCAGCAGTTTGGCCTGCAGATCGAGCGGCATGTCGCCGACTTCGTCGAGGAACAACACGCCGCCATCGGCCGATTCGAGCAGGCCCTTCTTGTTCTGGGTGGCCCCCGTGAACGCACCTCGCACGTAGCCAAACAACTCGCTCTCGAGCAGCGCTTCGGGCAACGCCGCGCAATTCTCGCTGACGAACGCCTTGTGCGAACGGCGGCTGTGCACGTGGATCGCCCGCGCCACGAGCTCCTTGCCGGTGCCCGAATCGCCCGTGATCAGCACCGGATCTTCGGCGTCGATGTACTTGTCGAGCAGCGCGAACACGTTGCGCATCGCGCGCCCGTTGCCGACGATCTGCTTGTAGTCGTACTTGCTGCGCTGGGCGAGACTCTGCGAACTGATCTCCTCGCGGATCTGCGACAGTTCGTTGGTCTTTTCCTGCAGCTGCCCCTTCAAGGCCGCATTGAGCTGGTCGACGCGATCGAGTGCGGCGGTGAGTTCCACCTGCTTGCTGCGCAACTGCTCAACGGTGCGCGCGTTCAGGATCGCGGTGCCCGCGTGGTCGGCCAGCGACAACAGCAGCGACTTCTCGCGCTCCTGGAACACCTGCTGCTGGAGCCGGTTGTCGACATACAAGACGCCGCCGACCTCGCCGTGGATGCGGATCGGGATGCACAACACCGAGCGCAGGCGCAGATCCGTCACCGACTGCAGATCGCGGAACCGGTCGTCTTCCTGCGCATTCGTCGTCAGCTCTGGCACCCCGGTCGCCATCACCCGATTGGCAATCGTGCGCGAGATCTTGAACTCCGGGGACAGCACCTCTTCCTGCGCGAAGTTGCGCGCGACCTCGACCGAGTGTTCGCTGCCATTGCCGAGGATCAGGAAGCCGCGCTCGGCGCCGCACATCTGGATCGTCGCGTCGACGATCTGGGTGAGCAACCGGGTCAGGTCCTGCTCTTCATTGAGCGCGCGCGCGATCTGCAGGAACGCGACGAGGTCGTGCGCCCCGCGCGGATGGTCGCCGGGCTTCGTCTCGTCGACCGAAGCGTTCTCGGTGGCCGGCATCGCCAGCGCGATCTCGTAGTTGCCGAGCGAGAACGCCTCGCCGACCTTGAACTCCGCACGCAACACCGGGCGCCCCCGCATCTTGGCGGGATTCTGCGCGCCAGCGTCGACGAGCACGAAGAGGCCGTCCTGCCGCTCCACGCGGCAATGCAGCCGCGAGATGAGCCGGTCGGGAAGGTAGAGGTCACAGTCGCGGGATCGACCGATGGTCACGACGTCCTGGTGGAACGCGTGCGTCTCGGACTTGCCATCGCGTGTGACGACGAGCAGGAAGGGGCCTTGGGACATGCGGGCAGGTGGCAATTGCGGATAGCCTTCGGGAGTCCCTCTGTAACGACTGCAACTGCCGGAAGCTCGGCTCATGCTACCCCGGGCTTTGGCGGGTGCCACGCTCATGCCAGACCGCGATCTCCTTCCGGACCTCCCGGACCTGCCGGACCCTCCGGCCCTCCGGCCGCTCGACGTGCGCCGCAGCCAGCGGGTCAACCAGCCAGGGATCGTGCTGGAAGACCAGCTCGGCCTCAGCGAGCCCACGTTCGTGCCCGAACAGCTGCTGCCGATCGTCGGCCGCTGCACCGGGGAAGCTTCGCTCGACGAGATCCGGGCCGCGGCCAGCGAGCAGGTTGGCGAAGAGATCCCACTCGATTTCGTGCGCACGATCGTCGACGACCTCGACCGGCGGCTGCTCCTGTTCGGGCCCCGCTTTCTCGCGGCCGTGGAGCAGGCTGCGAACGACTTCCTGGCCAGTGGCGTTCGCCCCGCGCGCCACGCCGGTTCCGCCGGCTACCCGGCCGATCCGGCAGCGCTTCGCGTGGCCCTCGGCGACCTCCTCGGGGCCAGCGCACCGGCTGCAGGGCCCGGGGCCCCCCACCTACGGGGCCTGATCGCCCCCCACATCGACCTCGCGCGCGGCATGGCTGGCTATCGCGCCGCCTACGAACGCCTGCTCGCGGCGCCACCCGCCGACCTCTACGTGGTCTTTGGCACCGGCCACGCCGGCCCTTCGGCGCCGGTGACCGGGCTGCCGCTCGACTGGCAGACCCCGCTTGGCGTGGTGCGCACCGATCGCGACTTTGTCGCCGCGGTACATGCGTCGATCGGCGCGCCTGCGGCGGCGGACCTGCTGCACCACCGCCTGGAACACAGCCTCGAGTTCCAGATGCTGCTGCTACAACACCTGCACGAACGGCGCGGCACCAACCACCCGTTCCAGGTCGCCGGGTTCCTCTGTGGAGCGCTGCCGTCCGAGCACGGCAACCCGCTGGCCGAACCTTGGTGCCAGCGGCTGCTCGAGGCCTTCCGCAGCGCCGCGCAGGCTTCGAACAAGACCGTCTGCTACCTGGCCGGCGCCGACCTCGCCCACATCGGCCCGTTCTTCGGCGATGCGCGGGCCGTCGACCAGGCCCGCCTCGACCGCCTCGCCGCAGCCGAACGCACTCGCCTGTCATGGCTCGAACAGGGCTCGCCAGGCCCATTCCACGCCGCAGTCGACTGCGGGAACAACCCCGACCGGGTCTGTTCAGCCCCGGCGATCACGCTCTGCGCGGCACTTGCCGAAGGCCCAGGCGAGCTGCTGCACTATGGCCAGGCCAAGGCGCGCGACGGCAGCCAGACCGTTTCGTTCTGCGCGATGGCCTTTCCCGGCCCCAGCCCCTGAGCGCGACACGGCCCTTCCCATCGACGCCTCGCCGCGCGCACGCTCGCGAACGCGCGACTGCAGCGCACCAGCGGTAACGCCGGGCTCCCGACCGGCTATGGTGGCCACCATGCAACGTTCCTTGCGCGCCTTCTGCACGGCCCTGCTCGCCCTGCTCCCAGCCTGCGGCGGCGGTGGTGGTGGCGGTGGCGGCACCCCACCGTTGACCCCCAACGAGTCGCCGATCCTGCAGCGGCCCACGTCGCTGAGCGGCAGCGGCGCCAACTTCCAGTTTGTGCTGCCGTTTGCGAGCTCGCAGACCCTCGACTTCTCGGCCGTGGACCCCGATGGTGATGCGCTGCATTGGCAGGTGCTCGGCACCGGGAATGCCACCGCGGTCGGCTGCCAGTTTCCAAGCGTGCTCTCGGGCCCGAACTTCCGGGTCCAGGTGACCGCCGTGACGGCGCCCGCCGCCGGCCAGTTCGTGATCCTCGTCGAAGACAGTACCGGGCGCGCCACAGCGATCGACCTGCTCGTCGTGCGCACGGGAGCACCGGGCATCACGACGATCACGCCGGACAGCGCGTTCCGCAGCAAACCGCAAGTGGTGACGATCACGGGCAGCGGCCTGTCGCTCGGTGGCACGGCGTCGACCATTCCTCGTTTCGCCGGCCTCGCCGGAACGGCCATCGCGGTGCAGGATGAAACCACACTGCGCTGCACCACGCCGCAAGGCCTGCTGGCGGGCCCCAATCAGGTCAGCGTGACCAACGTACACGGCACGGCGGCGCTGCCGGCCGACGCGTTTGTTGGCTACACGTTCCCCCCA